>QAKH01000083.1 GCA_003343885.1 Clostridiales bacterium
CCGAGCAATGCCTGCTTACTGCCGCCGTCCAGAATATGAAGAAGATTGCAACGGCTCTCTTCTCTTTCCTTTTTGTTTTTGCAAAACTTAAACCCACCTCTTGTTCGTAAAGGTGGGTTTGTCAGTAATCTGATGACCGGATAAACCGGTCATTTCATTTTTGATTCTGACATTTTGATATTTGTGCGGCAGAATCCCTCAGTCAGCTTCGCTGACAGCTCCCTTTAACAAGGGAGCCTATCCGGCAATGTTCTTTGTTGCAACAACATTAACACCTGTGCCGCAAATATCGGAACATACCAAGGCTTGCGTATTCCTTTACCTTGAGCAGCTTACCTGCCACGGATGATGTTTTTACCGAACTTCCGCTTTGGTAAACACTATTTCCGTCGGTCCATGACTTTACCGTCTTATCGCCAAGCAAGGAAGGAACAACGAAGTTTTCACCGGAAACGGTAACATTCACTGCACCCTCTCCCTCTTCATCGGCAAGAGTAACCATGCTGTCGCTCTTTACATATACCGCAACGCTGTGGAAATACACATTTTTATTGAGAGCGTCTGCACGTGTACCAAATCTTGTAAGAGTGTCGGACACATTTATAGTTTTTGATGCCCATGATGCCCAGCTTGTTGCGTTAAGCTTCTTTGCAGACCAGTCAACGTTGTAGCCTACCCATTCTGTAGAGCCGACACTTGTATCATTTGCAACGTTGTACATATTATAGCTTGATGCATCTGCGTTGTAAGCATTGTAAAGCACCGTCATCTTACCTGTTATGGGTGTGCCGTCCTTGTATTTGAAGGTGTTGCCTACGCCGTCAGCAGAAATAATTTCTATACCGTGAACCTTCTGAAATGAATCTGTGCCGATGGTGTTTGCGTTGTTGCCCTTAACAACGTGTCTTCCGCTGATAACAGAGGTCGCACCTGCGTCAAGAACCGTAAGATTTGCAGAGCCTGTGGGTGTGTCCTTGAAGTTGTTGAAGTAAACAAGGTGTCCATAGTTTTCATCGTATGCGGCAGGAGCTGATGCATATGTAATTTCGGCAGGCTCTACCGCAACAAAGCCGTTTTTCTTTGCGGTGAATTCAAATGTGCCGTTTGTATATTTGCCTGCACTTCCGCTTACGAATTCAACACCCTCGGGAAGTGATACATCGGCTGTAATTCCGTCGGGAATTGTTACCGTCCAGCTGAACAGCTTATCTGTTTTGTCGTAAACCCACTTTGATTCGATAAGACCGTAGTCAGACATATATGTTACGTCGCAGTCACCCATTTCCTCAAAGAAATAAGGCTTGATGCTAACCGTCTTAAAGCCGGGAGAAGTAATTGTGATACCGCCCAGATGCTCGAAGAACCATCTTGAAAGACAGCCTACCGAGTAGTGATTCATGCTTGAGCCCCCGGATGTACTGTAGCCTCCCCAGCCTTCGGTGGTTGTACCGCCCTTGAAGGTGCTTAACATATAAAGAAGTGAAGGACTGCTTTCATTGGTAAGAGCCTTCCATGCGGTTTCACCGTAACCGTAGTCACAGAGAATACCAAGATTGAACTCGTTGCCCATAAAGCCTGTTGTAAGGTGGTAGCCGTCGGCTATAACATAATTGTTGAGGGTTTCCGCAAGTGCAGGAATTACATCTTCGTCTGCAATGCCGAAGGCTATGGGGAACACAAGTCCGCCCTGCACCTTTGGAGTATAGTCGTTTTCTGCAGGCAAATAGTATTTTGTATTGAAGGCGGCTCTGCAAGCCTCAAATTCTGCGTTGTATTTTGCCGCATCTTCTGTCTTGCCTAATATTTCAGCCATTTCTGCGGCACTCTTGAACATATATGTGTAGTAAGCATCAGTATAGAACTTCTTATCCACCGGCTTTATTGCCTGGTGGTCGCCGTATCTTGCCTCTGTTGACGGAAGTGAGCCTGAAGCCATACCGCCCTTTCGCTTTGTAATGAGTGCCTGAACAACAGGGTATTTTGTCTCAATGACTTCCTTGTTTCCGTAGAATCTGTAGAGAATGAGCGGAAGAATGTATTCCTCGTCTTCCCAGCCGTATACGCCTAATTCCATCTTGCGTCCCGCTTCTGTCCATCTTGAAAGAATCGCTTCGGTGTCATTATACCAGGAAGCAGTTGTGGCGAACACCTGAATATCACCGTTCCAGAAGTTCTTTTCTCTTGTAGGACAGTCCATAGGTCCTGTAAATATGTTGGACCGCCATGAACGCTTTACTGCATCCCAGATTTTTGTGATGCCTGCATGGGATGTAACAATATCACCTGTCTTTTCAAGGTCGCTGTTCATTTCAAGCTTTCTTACGGTCGAGAAATCATATTCTCCCGAATATCCCGAAATATAGATATATCTGAAGCCTGTATATGCAAATTCGGGGATATATACCTCTTCTTGTGCCCCTTTACAGATATACACGTCAATGTTTCTTGCACCGTAACAGCTCTTGCCGTCCGTCTTGGTATCCTGCTCAAAGTATACGTCGCCGTATGTGCCTACATAAGGAACGCCGTTGTCGATGATTTCGCAGTATCTTATGATAACCATTTCACCGGGCTTGGTGTTCTTGAGAACGATTTTTGCTCTGCCGGTAGAGTTGTATTTGAAGTCATAATATGTTGTGCCGTCGGCAAGTGTTCCAATGGAAACGGCTCTTGCCTCATTCTGAATGCGTACCGCGGGATATGTCTGGTTTGCAAATGGCTTCAGGGTTCTGTCAAGAGCTTCGGCATTCACCCATGTGCCGTCAGGCTTTGCAGAAGAATTCCAGCCGTCGATTTCAAGTCTTGCATCGTATCTCTCACCGAACTGTATATTGTCCTCTGTTCTCGGTGATACCGTTGTAAGCCAGGTTTCATCAGTCTTTACTGTTTCGGTTGTGCCGTCGGCATACTTTATTTCAAGCTGCATCATAACTGCAGGCTGACCGATGCCTAATGAGCCCCAGGAAGAACAGTTGAACCAACCGTTGCCTGTTTCTGCGGCAATTACATTTGTACCGTTCTTTACAAGCTTGGTAACGTCAAACACCTGATATTCGGTAAGTCCGTCCATTGAGCCGGGGATGAATCTTGCATCTGTTACCCTCATGCCGTTGATATACGGAACATAAAGTCCTTTTGCACCTGAATAGAGAGTTGCAGATTCAACTGTCTTTGAAGAATCAAAGGTCGTTCTGAAGTATGCACCTCTGCGCAGAGCACTCGGATGATATTTATTGTAGTGAATACCTCTTGAGTTATTGAAGGTGCTCAAATCCTCGGTATACCAGCCTTCATATTCGGTACCTCTCCAGAAGCCGCAGGTACCCTTTGAATGCCAGCTTCTGTCAAAGGTTAAGCTTTCGGTTGTTCCGTCGGTGTATGTAAGAACAATTGTGCCTCGGAATGCAACAAGGAACTTTTCGGGGCTGTCGGACAGATACATACGCAAAGCCATCTTGTTGTTACCGCTTACAACGTGCTCGGTAATATCCACAACACCCGTAAGATACCAGAGTCCTTGCTTTTCGGCGGTGTACATATGTCCGTTGATGTAAAAATCGATGTAGCTGTCGCTCTGAAGCTCAAGGACCGCCTTTTTAAGCTCCCTGCTTACTGTAAAGTCACGACGCATGGTGGTTCTCGTGTAAGCAACGGGAGAAACCCAGTTGCCGAGAGTATATGTGGATTCCGGATATTCATTGAAGGAATCGGTAAAGCTTGCAGGTGCAGAAATAAATTCCGCCGTTATATCGTGCTTTTTATCGTAAAGCATGATTGATTCTATCTCCTTTGAAGTGAGGCTGAAGCTTACTCTGTTTTCTTCAAAGAGGATTCTTGAAACAAGAGTGTCAAAATCTGCTCTTAAAATATCGTCGTAGGAATCAAATGAGCCTTCTGCATCTGTTCCAGCAAAGATACCTGCCTTGTAAAGAGCAAGAACCGCTTCTTCAAACTTATCATATTCCTTAACATCGGGAATTTCTTCGATGTTGTTTATTTCTTTTCTTGTATCCTCCGGAAGTGCCGCATAGAGCATTTCTGCCATTTCACTTCTCAAAATCGGTCTGTCGTATCTGTCAAAGCCGTCACTCGGAAGAAGCTCTTCCTTTTCTGCGTATGCAAGACATTCGGTAAATGATGCATCCCCGACTAACTGATTTCCGCAGATTGCCGCATTAAGCTTGGAAACAAGGATTATGGCTTCATAAACCGTCAGCTTTTCGTTGTATACAACTAGGTCTCTGCCGTTTGCTTCCTCGTAAATTGCATAAAGGTCGGTGTATTCTGTCTTTGCAGTATCAACCATCTTTGAAGCATCACCCTTGACGGTAGACCAGCCTGCAAACACATAGCCGGTACCGGGAGTTGATACCGTCGGAAGCTTTTTGCCTGCTTCAAAGCTTCTGCTCGTGTTTCCGAAGGTGACCTTTGCCGCCTCGGTTACATCTTCTGTCGGACCTTCAAGATGGAATTTTATATCGGCGTATTCCTCATACCACACCTCGATGTCGTCAAAGTAAACGGTTTTGCCGTTGAAGCCCATCATAAAGAAATATACATACTGGAATGCAAATGCACCGCTTGGGGTAAAGGTTGCTTCGGGAAGTCCGCTTGCCTTGTATTCTTCGGGATTTATAATGGTAAATGAGTATGCGGTTTCCGCAAAGCCGGTGCTGTCAAAACTAATACCGCCCATTTCGGGAACACCGTCATACAGTCGGTTAAAATAAAAACGCACGTTGCCCGCGTTGGTGGCGGAGCCTCTGTTTGCGTGGATAACAACGGTATACTTACCCGGCTTTGATATAATATCGCCCTTGAACACCAGCCTGTAAATGGGATAGGTTGTCTGTCCTGTCATGGAAAGCACCTTGCCGCCCTTCAAGCCTGTTGGATCGCTTATAATTGAAAATGTGGGGTGTGTCCCATCGCCGTCTGAGTTATAGACATAAATAGGACTTGAAAGCTTTGCTTTTCCGAGAGCATATGGGCTGTGGTAGGAAGCATCGTAACTGTAATCCCCCATGTAGCCGGATTCAAAATCCTGACGGTAGATAAGTCTGCCGTACTTTCCTGTTTCAACAGTTTCAAAGGGAGTTGCAGTACCGTGGTAAGCCGGCGTACCGTCGAACACGTTTTTATAAGGCTCAAGCTCTTCTATATATCCGTCGTCATATTCGGTGCCGTCATCCTCATATATTGCATAAAGCGTTGATTCTCCCGGTACCGCATCTGTTACGAGCTTGGTTGCATTACCCTTGACGGTTGACCAGCCTATAAATGTATATCCCGTGCCCGAAAGATCGGGCCTTATAAGCTTTGCTCCGGGAGCATAGCTCTTGTGAGTTGTACCCATAGCCTTAATCATTGCGTTTTCCACAGCATTTGACGGTGCATCAAGCTCATGTGTTACATCTGCGTATTCCTCATACCATAGCTGAAGATCATCAAAGTAGCAGGTTTTACCATTACCGCCCTGAATGTAAAGGAACATATAATTAAGAGCTGTTACATTGGTTGTGGTATAAGCAGTTGCCTCAGTGCCGCTTACTTCAAATTCTTCGGGTGTCACCACCGTAAAGCTGTACACCGATTTGCCGAAAGAAGAAGCTGTGCCGAAGGACAGCATGGACGCAGGTGCACCCTCGTAGCAATCGTTCATGTTCAGACGGTGGTTGCCCGTAAAGCTTTCTCCTGCGTTGTATGCATTTACAACAAAGGTGTATTTGCCCGGCTTTGAAAGCACTTTGTTCTTGAAGGACATTCTGTAAATGGGATAAGTGGTCTTTCCAAGCATGGAGAGCACCTTGCCGTGACCTGTATTTGTCGGATCGTTTACAAGTGTAAATGTGGGATTTGTATAATCGCCGTCGCTGACAAACACCGAGCTGTTATCGGAAAGAGAGTAATCGGAATAGGGGCTGTCGTAGCTTGCATCATAGTAGTAGTCACCGATATTTGTGCTCTCAAAATCCTGCTTCCAGATAAGTCTGCCGTATTCGCCTGTAGTAACAGTAGCAAATGCAGTAGGCGTACCTGTCATTTTGTTTTTGAAGTTTGACCAATATGAGCTGTAATCCGCCGCATTTACTGCAAGGGAAAGCACGGAAAAAGCAATCAGTACAAAAACTATTATTTTTGTTGTTCTTTTCATTGTATTATCCGCCTTTCTTATTTTGTATATGCTATTTCGGTGCTTAAAACCTCTGCCGGCTTGAAAGAAGCACCGAAGGTTTCTGCAAATGCAATAAACTTTATTCTTGTTGTACCTTCGGGAATATCTGTTGCCTTAAGTCTTGCATACATTTCCGTGGGAGCTTTTTCAACATAGTCCATTGACAAATATCTTGAGCCGTTAAAATAAACTGCGGTAAATGCCTTTGCATAGCCCGATGCATCGGGACTGTAGAGGTAATACGCCACATCACCGCCGTCTCCTATATTTGATGCAATAAGCTGTGCCTTTCTTTCATCCCCCACAACAAGCATATCGGGAAGTGCGGAGATTTCTGTGTTGTTAACCCAGATTTTGTCGTGGTTTTCAAGTGATGGGATGCCGTCTGTCTTAAGCCCGTCTGCAGTAACTGCAGTTGAAACGCCGTCGGACTCGCCCATATTATATATTTCAGCAGTTTCCCCTTGATTTTCTGCTACAGCCTTGTTGGAGTTAAGGTTGAGCGCATATCTTACATAAACGGTAGTACCGTTTTTCTCAATCACCGAATTAAGAGCCGTAATTCCGCCTACGACGCTATCGTGTTTTATAACAGCACCGGAGTTAAGAGTGTCATTTATGTATGCATACGCACCGTTGCTGAGATTCATACCTGCTATACCTCCCGCAATGGCACGCACAGTGGTTATAACAGCCGTATTCTTAACAATTTTTACGGCACCGTTAATATTTAACCCCACAATACCTCCGGTATATGCAGGATATACCAAATATCCTTCACCCGTTATCTTACCGGTGTTTCCGCATCTTTCAATATAACAGCTTTCACTGTTTACTCCGGCAATACCGCCGGCAAAAATCTGTGATGCTTCTGCCGTAACCTTACCGGAAACAGCAGCATTGTTAAAGCAGCCGATAATGAATCCGTTATCTCTGTTCTTGCCCGCCATACCGCCTAAGCAAACCCGGTATTTATCGGAATCGGAGCTTATAAAACCGTCTGTATAGCAATATGAAATACGTCCGTCGTTTTCTCCCGCAATGCCTCCGAAGCTTAACGCATACGGTCTTTCTGTCACCGAAAGAGTAACATCGGAATAACAGTTCTCCACACTTGCATATTTTTCAATTACACCTGCGATGCCTCCGCCGATAACATACGTTCCGTCGTTATCAACAGTAACATCGCCTTCAAATGAGCAGTTATATATTTTTGTTCTTTCTCCTGCAACCGCAGTAATACCGCCGAAAACGGTATCCGCTTCAAGCTTTGCATTCTCAATATTGATATTTTTTATTGTGGCATCACGGGTATATCCGAAAATTGAGCTGTACGAACCGGTCACCTTATGCCCTTTACCGTCAAGTGTGCCTGCAAAAGGCTCACTTTCCGAGCCTATGGGAGTAAAATCCGATGGTATTGTAATATCGGATACCAGCTCGTATATACCTTCCATATCCGTAATCTGCGAAAAATCTGTTATTTCAACGGCAGAAACACCAAAAGCCGCCGCAATTGCCAAGAGAATTACAGAAACAAGTTTTATTGTATTTTTCATATGGACCCCCTCCAAACAACATAAAATACATCATATAATAAATATAAATCCAAACAGAGTCCGTGTCAATGTCATAATGTTTGAAAAACTTGTCCTCAGTTTATATATTTGTTTTAAAACCCGATTTTTTCGAGAAAATTCTTTGCAAAATATTGACGACGCATTGAAACGGCGCTATACTGAAGCAAAGGATGTGAAAAAATGTCAGCCAAGGATTTCATACAAATCGACTTAAAGCCGCCTCTCAAATTTGACGATTACACTCTTTCTCATTTAGGAAAGAGCACTGCACACGGAGAAATATACGTTCCGTATCATATGCACCACAACTTTTATGAGCTTACCGTCATAACATCCGGCAAGGGTATCAGCTACGCAGAAAACACAGGCACTCCCGTCAAAAAAGGAGATATATTTGTCTCATTCCCGTTTGAACACCACCGGATTGACTCCCATCCTGTTGAACTGCTCTCATATTCTTTCATATGCTTCGATGTTTTCGATCCGAGATATTCGGGAAAGTTAAGAACGCTTTGGTTTGACCATCTTCCTCCGGAAAACAGAATAATCCGCAACGATGCAGTATCACATCTTATTGACTGCGTTATCACCGAAATACAAAGCGGAAAGGAAAAATATTTTGACAATCTTATTTCTGCCATCCTTGAGCAGATAACGGTATATATGCTTCGCGGATTTGCAGACAGAATTCCCTACAGGCTGTCAAATACCCCGACAGACACCGAGCTTTGCAAGCACATTTCGCACTATATTGACACCCACATTTTCACTATGAAACAGCTTTCCGAATGTGCAAGGGAGCTTTCATATAATTACAGCTACCTTGCCACGGTTTTCAAAAAAACGACGGGTATAACCCTTTCTGAGCATTACCGTTCCAAGAGGCTTGATATGGCAAAGTCTCTGATTGTTGAAAAGGAGCATTCGCTGTCGGATATCGCCGAGCTTTTGGGATATTCGGGGATAAGTGCCTTCAGCAAGGCATTCAGTGCAAAATTCGGTATGTCACCGAGAGAGTATTCAAGGCTGACATTGCAGGGATAATCCGTTAAAATACAGATATCAGACAAAAAATGATACTGAGATTTATAATCTTTATTGAACACAACATGTAAGAAAATGAGGTGTAAAATTTTGAAAGATTACCAGATTTTTATAAGCTACCGAAGAGAAGGCGGAGAAATGTTAGGTCAGTTATTGCATGACAGACTGACAGAAAAAGGATACAAAGTATTTTTCGATGTTGAATCATTAAGAAGCGGAAAATTCAACGAAGAGCTGTACAGAGTAATGGATAAGTGCCGTGATGTCATCGTAGTTCTTCCCCCCAACGCCCTTGACCGATGCTTTGGAAAATTTTCTTACCGCTTATGCAGGCTTTGACCTGAAAACATATACCATTTTAATTGCAGTAATATTTTTTGCAGTTTATACTTTTGGCTTAAAGGGAGACTTTGAATACATCAGAAAAAAATACAAGGACAGAAACATAGACGAGGATTTTTTAAATCTTTCATCCGATGAGTTCACAACAAAGCTCTTATCAATGGAAAATACCGCTTCCATTATCAAAAACCGTGACCTGTCCTTTGAAGCACCGCCTATATACAGCGATTATAAAAGCTTCAACGGAATGGTTTACGGCTCTTTCGACGGCTCCTGTGTTGATTATCTGTATGTTGATTTTGAAGAACTTCCCCACCCTGAGGATTTAAGCATATCGTATAATGAAATTTGCAGAGATAAAATAGCCGACGGGCATCTTGTTAAAACCTTACACTTCACTTTCCCGGTAATATATGACGGGGAAAACGGTGCAGCTTTTATCAGGACTTATGGTGATAAGCTTTGTCAGAAGTATTGATGTCAAAATCAGAAAAATAAATACCGAAAAACGGCTTATTTACGCCATTTTCGGCATATTTCAAAACTGTAAGAAATTCCCCTCAGCAGACATTTCTGTTGAGGGGAACATTTCTAAGTGCAAGTATGTTTTCAGGGTCTCGCCAAATCCGTCTACAACCGGCACGGACCTTGGCAAAATATATGAAAAATCAATTTATATTACAAATCATAAACACATATTGCGCTGTGAAGCGTATTTATGACAATTTCATATGCGCCGTCACCGTCAATATCATCGACTACCGGCGCTGCCATGGCGCCGTTTGGATACATGCCCGGCTCTTTTGTATCCGGCAGTTCTATTTTGTGCATAACTTTACCTTCGTAATTCAAAATGTAAAGAAATCCTCTTATATTTCCGTAATTTTGTGTGCTGTCAAAAAATGAAGTGAATATAACTTCTTGTTTACCGTCGCCGTTCAAGTCCTTGCATACAACGGGAGAAGCATATTCAAATTTTGGACTTGTTCGCTTAGTAAGACTGTACGGCCAGGCGTACGGCTCCTTTTTGTCAAGACCGAAGCAGTGTACTTTGCCGTTGTATGAATTAAATAAGATTTCAACTTTTCCGTCGCCGTCAATGTCGCTTATGGTCGGAGACTGAAATACGCCGGAGGCAACAGAGCCGTCGTTCTGGTACAACGGTTTTCCCAGATCCATCGGAATAACTTCCCAATTATATCCTAATTCGTCATTTCTATACCTTGTTCTGTCTGCATTTAAAATTGCCACAGTCATATATTCCGTTGGCGGATATACCGGAGCGTATTTTCTGTTGCACATAATAGTTGTAACTATAACTTCTTTTGTGCCGTTGCCATCTACGTCATATACCTTGGCTTTTGCGTGTCCGAACTCGCCTTTATAAAGATTTTCTCTCAATTCGTTGCCGGTTACCGGGAATCCCCAGCCGCCGTTGTCATTTCTTATCTCGGACGCATAGTCTTCAAACAGCGAAATCTGTCCCCATGATTTTGGGCCGAACACCGATTCATTTGCCATGTATGGGCTGCCGTCCGGCTCAAACACAGAAATAAAAGACAGGTCGGAGGGAACGATTATTTCCAAAATATTGTCATTGTTGAGATCGGCAGTTGTTATTGTATCCATAAAAATTCCGTATGTCCAAGACACAGGATCTGAAGAATCCGGAGTTTGCGGCCATCCTTCGCGGAGAGTGCCGTCATAATTATATACATATACGCTTGTCGGTCCGTCAACGCCAAGACCGACTATTATTTCCTTTTTCCCGTCTCCGTCGAGATCGGCTACCTCAACCGAGCGGACTGAGGCGTCCGCGGGAGTTTGCGGCCAACCCGGCAGAAAAAATCCGTTGCTGTCCAAAACGGAGATAAGTCCGTGCCCATGGCCTGTTATTATTTCTTTTTTTCCGTCGCCGTTTATATCGTGGATTTCAATATCGCTCCAGGTATGCCCGTTGTTTCCGCCGACTTCAACAACCGGAGAATTTCTGTCTTTACCTGAGTTTACTCTCCACTTTATGCTGCCTGTTGCGGCGTCCAACACCGTTATTGAATAGTTTGAAAAAATAATTTCCTTTTTTCCGTCTCCGTCTATATCTTCAACAGCCGGCGAAGAATAATAACTTTCCTCAGTCCAATGTTCATATGATCCTGCGTTTTGATATTTTAATGTAGGATTTATGTCGTATGCGTAAGAAACAGGCGAGGACAAAAATAAGAATGAGAACGCTAAAACAAGTGATATAATCTTTTTCATTATATGTATCCTCCTTTAATTTTCCGCAACTGAGCTCTTACCCGTAATATAGTAGAGCTCGCCCTCGCTGGTTGTCTTAACAACTATGAAGGAATATTTTTTAGACGCATCAAGTCCATAAACGTACAGTTCGGAAATATATCCCGCAGCGCTGCCATTTATGTATTCAATATTGCCTTTTTGAAAGTAAACATTTCCTGACGATTTTATTTCTTGTATTGCGCTCGAATTATTCTCTTTTATAAATATTCTTACACCGTAATGTTCTAAGGGTGCAGACAGATGTATCGTAAACTGCCCCTGCGATTGAGAAACGGTAATGTTTCCTAAGTTTTCCTCAACTTCAGGAAAAGAATCTGATAGAGTAACTCCGTCAAGAACGCCTAATTCTTTTGCCAAAGATTCATTTAAAGAACCTTCATCGCAAAGCTTTCGTGCAAGAGTTCTGTTTGAATTTTTAATATTTAAGCGAAGGGCGTTATAGCACATGGAAATCATATCGCTTCTTGAAAGTTCGTAATGAGAAGCAATTTCCGCATCAAGCAAAGCTTTAGACTTGGAAAAAGCAACAGAATTGTCATAAGAAAAATCGCCCTGTGAATCGTCGTAGCCAAGAACTCTTAAAAGCATTGTTGAAAATTGTTGAACGGTTGCAATATCCTCTGCACCGAAATAAGTGTCGCTCACTCCGTTTACAAGATAATTCTCATACAGCCACCCTACGTAGTCAGACGCCCAGTCGGGAACATCGTTAAACGGATGAGGATTTTGCTGATAATGAGATTTTTCTTCTTTTCCCAGCATTCTTACAATAGTAGTGCAAATTTCGGCACGGGTTGCATTTCTGTCAAGCTCCAGTGATTCAATACTGAATTCAGTCTGCGTTCCTTTTAAAAGGCCGAGATCAAATAACACCTTTGCTTTTTCTTCAACAGTTTCAGCAGAAGCAATAGTAAATGCTGAAAATGCCAAGCAAAAAAACATAATTAATGACAATGCTTTTTTCATAAAATCCCCCTTAAAAATTCAGCCACATACAAAATGCGGCAGTCTGAATAAACAGTTATTCTGTAATAATTTCCTTTTTTTCACTGCCGGATAATTATAAACAATACCAAAATTAATTTCAATAAATCCTGACAATCAGCACGCTTACAGTTATAAATAACCTGAAATTATTGCCGTAATCTGATATTCAGCGTGTTATCGGTAGTTATTCCTGATTTAGAACAAATTTATGTCTCTTATTTTCACCGGCTTTCTGAAAAAGCGATTGAGTTCTGTTAAAACATTATCGCCGAAACGCACCTCAACAGAAAGTACTCAATCATTTCATGAAAGATTATACCACGAACTGATGCTATTGTCCACATTTAATTAAAACAAAATTGAAATCTGAACAAGTTTGTCGTCAAATAGTAGGTGTTTCGCGCGTTTGACTAAAATATATATATAATCAAACAACAAGGCTGCGCCTGTCAACTCACGGCACAGCCTATTACTTTCTATTTATCTTATAGTCTTGCTGAAAGCAGCTTTATCGCAAGTCCAAAGTACACAAGCATAGCACAGACATCAACGGCTGTAGTAATCATTGGCGCCGCCATGACTGCCGGATCAAGCTTTAGCTTCTTTGCCGCTATAGGCAGTACTGCGCCGAGAGATTTTGCAATAATAATTGTAAGCAGCATAGCTATAGATACCACAAGCGCTATTTTTATCCTGTCAGGATCATTTGTCATGAGCACGACTCGTACAAAGTTTATTGCTCCAAATAACACACCGACCACAACAGCCACACGAAGCTCTTTCCAAAGTATTTTCAAAATATCTGAGCATTCCAGTTCTCCCGTTGTAAGTCCTCTTATAACAGTCGTACTCGACTGCGAGCCTGAGTTTCCGCCCGTATCAAATATCATAGGCATAAACGTTACAAGCAAAGGAATTGCAGATATCGTTGTCTGAAAATTTGTAAGTATGCTTCCCGTTATTGTTCCGGCAATCATTAGCACTAAAAGCCACAAAATTCTCTTTTTGACAATGGTAAACACGCCTGTTTTTAAATACGGCGTATCGAGCGGCTGCATAGCAGCCATCTGCTCCATGTCCTTTGTCGCCTCTTCTTCGATAACATCGACGATATCGTCAACCGTAACTATTCCGACAAGCCTGTTTTCATTGTCAACTACCGGAAGCGTATTAAGGTCATATTTTGAGAACAGTCCTGCCGCGGTTTCCCTATCCTCTGTTGTTACGGCTTTTACGACGTTTGTTTCCATTATTTCGGAAATTTTGGTTGAGTCGTCCTTACACGCAAGAATATCACATAGCTCCACCACGCCCTCAAGAACCCGTGAAGGGCTTATGATATAGCAGGTATAAATGGTTTCCTTGTTTTCGGAAACACTCCGTAAGTACTTAATTGCCTCCCCCACCGTCATGGAGGCACGTATATCGGTAAACTCAGCTGTCATTATGCTTCCGACCGAGTCTTCCGGATAGTTGAGAAACTGGTTGATGAGCTTTCTTGTTCCGGCGCTCGCATTTTTAAGAACTTTTTTTACGATAGTCGCGGGCATTTCCTCAAGCATATCTACCGCATCATCGACGCTCAGCTCTTCGATAATACTGCCTATTTCTTCATCTGTTACGGAAGTAATAAACTTTTCCTGTGTTTCCGGCTCAAGGTAACTGAATACCTCGACGGATTTTTCCTTTGAAAGAGTTCTGAAAACCGGCATAGCCTTATCTACGGTTATTTCCTGAAGAAACTCAGCTATATCAGCTTCAGGCATCTCCTCAAGGATCGGTTTCATCATTTTGTAATTTCTTTGCTCGAGCAGTCTTTCGAGATTATCGAAAACTTCTCTTACTTCGACTTCATTTGTCATTTTACATCTGTCCTTTCCTAAAAATTCTCTGATGATTTAGGAAAGCAGATCGGCTTGTGCGCTCCACAAAGACGATTTCGTACCTAAGCGCGCGCTTTTATTCGGGAAAACAACAAGCGTTTTCCTAAGATATAAAAATTGCCGATTCTACTTCGCCCCGGAATATCCACTTGTTTTTCCCCCTTACACATTATTTTTATAAAAACCCGAACGGCCCTATTCCACACCGCCCAGAATTTTTTTGATTTCATAAAACTTTGTCAGCGCCTCGATAGGCGTCAAAGTATTGATATCGGTTTTTTTGATATTCTCACAAACTTCGTCGTAAATCATACTTTTTAACGTCAAAGTTGAGTTGTCGCCTTCGGAATGTTTCGGCATCAGACTTTTCTTTGGTTCTACGCACTGGTGTTCATCAATGCTTGACAATATTTTGTCCGCTCTTTTTACCACTTCATCCGGCACGCCTGCAAGCTTTGCTACCTCTATGCCGTAACTGTCGTCCGTCGCCCCGCGCACTATCTTTCTCAAGAATATAAGCTCGTCTCCGCGTTTTTTAGCGACTATATTGTAATTGACTACTCCCCTGCACAAATCCTCAAGCTCTGTCAGTTCGTGATAGTGAGTTGCGAACATGGTTTTCGCATAAAGCTTTTTGCTTACAGTATACTCAATTATAGCTCTTGCTATGCTCATTCCGTCGTAGGTTGAGGTTCCTCTGCCTATCTCGTCATAAAGAATAAAGCTTTTAGACGTTGCGTTCTTTAAGATATACGCGCACTCAGTCATTTCAAGCATGAATGTTGACTGCCCTGCCGCAAGGTCGTCGGAGGCTCCGATTCTTGTAAAAATCTTGTCCACTACGCCGATACGGGCGCTCTTCGCCGGCACAAACGAGCCTATCTGCGCCATAAGAATTATAAGCGCTGTCTGCCGCATATATGTGGATTTACCTGCCATATTAGGTCCGGTTATAAGCATAAGCCTGTTGTTTTCGTCAAGATTTACGTCATTTGGAACGAACATCTCGTTCTTTAGATATCTTTCAACAACCGGGTGTCTGCCGTCATGAATTTCGATTACGTCAGAATTATCGACCTCCGGGCAGCAGTAGTTATTTCTTTTTGCTGCGTCCGCAAGAGAAATATACACGTCAAGCTTTGAAATAACATCCGCCGTTTTCTGTACCCGGTGAACTCTTTGCGCTATGTATTCACGCAGTACCTGAAAAGCCTCATACTCGAGTGCACACACCTTATCCCGTGCGCCGAGAATTTTAGCCTCCATGTCTTTGAGCTCTTGCGTGATGAACCTTTCGCATCCGGTAAGAGTCTGTTTTCTTATATACCTGTCGGGCACCAAATCTTTATAAGAATTAGTGACTTCTATATAATACCCGAATACTCGGTTATACCCGATTTTTAATCCCTTTATCCCGGTGAGCTCCCTCTCTGACTGCTCAACCCCGGCAATCCAGCTCTTTCCGTCGGTTTGTATCGCGTTAAGCTCGTCGATTTCAGGTGAAAAGCCCTTTTTTATAAATCCGCCTTCGCGTATGGAAAACGGAGGATCCTCGACAATTGCCTTATCAATATAGTCGCCAATATCGTCAAGAGTATCAAGTGATTCGCAAAGCTCGCATAATTCCTTTGACTTCATACTTTCAAGCTGAGCTTTCAGCGGACCAAGAACGCTAATTGTCTGATAAAGCGCTCTCAAATCCTTTCCGCCCGCCGTGTTATATACAATTTTAGTCATAAGGCGCTCAAGGTCGTTTACAAAACTCAATAAATTCTGCATTTCCTCTTTTTCAATATAAGAGTCATACAGCTCTGCAACAGCCTGCTGTCGTTTCACTATTGATTTAACCGACATCAACGGTTGTTCAACCCATTTGCGAAGCAATCTTGCTCCCATTGCAGTTTTTGTTTTATCGAGCACCCAGAGCAATGTACCTTTCTTTTCCTTTGAGCGCATGGTTTCGCACAGCTCGAGGCTTCTTCTGGTATTCACATCAATGCCCAAAAACAGTTCGTTTGTATAGTACTCAAGCTTATCGATATACTCAAGATCCATTTTCTGAGTCTGGCGGAGATATTCAAGCAGTGCGCCGAGTGCTACCATTACGGGACTTCCCTTATACAGAAGATTTTTTTCAAAAACCTCTTCTCCGAACTGTTTCACCACTTTATCAAACGACTCGGTATCAAACAGTTCCGGCTGGGTGTCGTCAAAAAACGCACCGAGACGGTCTTTGGCAAAGTTTAAGAGCTCCGGGCATTCGGTTCTGTCCGCGTTGACAAGCATTTCCTTTGGTGCGTACACAGCAAGCTCATTGAGAAGCTTTTGTCTTGATTCGTCGTCAGTTATCTGCGTTGCGTAAACCTGCGCAGTTGAAATATCGGCAAACGCAAGTCCTGCGCTTGCGCCTGAAATGCACACTGCGCAAAGATAGTTATTTTTTCCTTCGGATAACATGCCGCTCTCCGTGACAGTACCGGGAGTTATAACTCTTATAACTTCTCTTTTAACAAGTCCCTTTGCCTGTGCCGGATCCTCAGTCTGCTCACATATTGCGATCTTATACCCTTTTGCGACAAGTTTGGCTATATAGCTGTCCGCACTATGGAACGGCACTCCGCACATGGGCGCCCTTTCGGGCATTCCGCAGTCACGTCCGGTCAGAGTGAGATCAAGCTCCTTTGAGGCGCACTTTGCGTCGTCAAAAAACATTTCGTAAAAGTCGCCTAATCGGTAAAAGAGAAGGTGATCCTTATACTGCTCTTTTATCTCAAAATACTGCTGCATCATTGGTGTGTAAGGCAAATCTCACTCCCCCTTTCCACAAAAATTAAATTAGTGGCACCCACTGCAGCGTGAGCAGTCGTGTGTACAGCTCTGAGTCCCGTCAGAAGCGTTTCCTCCCTCGGAGGCTGTATATTCCTCTGCTCCGATATAGGAAGAAATAGTCATATTTACGGCTGTCATCAGCAGGTTCAAATCTTCTTCAGCCTTTGAGTAAGCTTTCATATCCGGAACTTCCGTTATTTCCTTATAAAGCACTTCAAGCCTTGCCTCAAGGACCTCAACAACGTGCTCATCCGGATTTTCTTTCTCTTTTTCTATATCCAGCACGCTTTTCTGAACCTTAAATTCATCAAGCTTTTCCTTTAAAGCTGTATTTTTCCGCATAGCGTCGCGAGTATCGCAGAAAGCCTTATACTCATCACAGTTTTTCAAGGCTTCTCCGAGACTGCGTGCAAGCGATATTATTTCGTTATTTGTTTCACTCATTATTTTTACCTCTTATCATTTTTGGCGGCGCGCTAAAATCGCGCGCAAACTTAATTTATATTTTTTCTCCGAAAAGCTGTACATCGGAGGCTCTTTGAATTTTTACGTCAACAAATTTTCCGTACAGCTCCTGTTTATTGTCCGCAGTAAACTTTATAAGCTTATTTCCGGTACATCTTCCGGAAAAATATCCTTTTTCGTCAGCGTTTTTAGTTTCGCATAGTACCTTTATAGTTTTTCCCACGTAACCGCTGTTTATTTCCACGATTTTTTTGTGGTGCAGTTCCATGAGTCTTGCAAATCTTTCGGTTTTCTGCTCGTAAGTGTACGGATCTTCCATTTTTTCCGCTGGCGTTCCCTTTCTCGGCGAGAAAATAAACGAATAGATAGAATCGTATCCGACATTTCTCACAAGGTCGAGCGTCTTTTCGAAGTCTTCCTCGGTTTCTCCCGGAAAGCCTACTATTATATCGGTAGTAAGCGTTATATCCGGCACGGCTTTTCTCAATTTCTCGACGACTTTCATATACTCTGATGCCGTATATTTACGGTTCATTTTCCGCAGTATCCCGTCGCTTCCTGACTGTACCGGCAGATGGAAGTGTTTAGCGGTTTTTTCGTTTCTTGCAAGCACTTCAATAAGCTCGTCCGACACGTCTTTCGGGTGAGAAGTCATGAACCTTACCCAGTAATCCGAGTCAAACGATGCGACTTTATCAAGAAGTTCCGCAAAGCTCATGCCGCCCTCGGCAATGCCTTTTCCGTATGAGTTTACGTTCTGACCTAAAAGAGTTATCTCACGGTAGCCACTGTCAACAAGCTTTTTGGCTTCCTCCAGAACAGCTTCCGGACGTCTGCTTCTCTCTCTTCCCCTTACGTACGGCACAACGCAGTATGTGCAGAAATTATCACAGCCGTACATAATCGAAAGCCACGCTTTTATATCGCTTTCCCTTTTGACCGGCACTCCCTCGACAAGGTCATAATTCTCGTCGTCAACATAATACCGGCGTCTGTCATTGACCATGACGTCGCAAAGTATCTCCGGCAGTCTGTGAAGCATATTTGTTCCGGCGACAAAGTCGACGTACGGATATTTATTTTTTATATCGGAAATTCTGTGCTCCTGGTTTACCATGCATCCCCAAAGTCCGACTATCATTTCCGGATTTGCGCTTTTAAAGTGCTTTAGCTGTCCGGTTTTTGACAGCGCCTTGAGTTCGGCATGTTCCCTTACGGCGCAGGTATTATATATTACAAGATCGGCTTTTGAAATTTCATCCGACTGTACGTATCCGAGTTCCAGCGCTGTTCCGAGAAGTCTTTCGCTGTCCGCCTCGTTTTGCTGACAGCCGAAGGTCTGTACAAACACGCCGGGTTTTCTTCCGAGTTTTGTTTCTTTATCCGAAAGAATCGCTCTCACGCGGTCGGCGTATTTTTTCTGGTTGCTTATATCCGCCGTATTCTCTCCCAGTATATTATTATTAGTCTTCATTCTTCCTACCTGTCTTAAGCAAATTCTTCAGGTCTTCCGGTGTAAAAGTATAAACCTTATCGCAAAACTGACAGGAAACGTCTATGCTTTTACCGTCGTTTAGCATCTCCGAGAGTTCTTTCTCTCCAAGGCTTACAAGCGCCTTCTCTACTCTCTTTCTTGAACAATCGCAATGATACGACACGTCAGCCTCGTCAAATATATCAAACTCAATATCTCCGAGGATGTCCTTCAGATACTCAGCGTTTGTTTTTCCTGTTGAAAAAAGCGTTGACACCGGCGGAATTTCGGTAATTCGCTGTTCTATTTTATCAATAAAGCTATCCTCTGCTCCGGGAAGCAGCTGTATCATATATCCGCCTGCCGAAAGGCACGAATAGTCCTTTCCTATCAGCACGCCAAGAGCACACACCGTCGGAATCTGCTCACTTCTCGCAAAGTATTCGGTTATATCTTCCGCTACTTCTCCCGAAACTATCGGCGTTGTCCCTACGTACGGCTCGCCTGTTCCCTCGTCCCTTACTATATACAGCGTACCTGCGCCGATTGCTCCCGCAACGTCAAGCTTTCCCTTTGAATTGAGCGGCAAATCCGACTGTGGGTTTTGAACGTATCCTTTTGTGTTTCCGTAATAATCTGAAACAGCCAAAACTTTTCCGCACACTCCGTCTCCGTTAAAAGTGACGGTAATGGAATCGGTTTTATTCTTTAACATAACTCCCATCATTGAGGTGGCACTAAGCGTTCTGCCGAGCGCTGCCGCAGCTGTCGGTGAAAGATTATGATATTTTATGGCATCGTTCACCATTTCTTTTGAATTTATGATAATGACTCTTGCGTTGCCGCATTTTGTCATTGCTCTTGTGATTGTATTGCCGAGCATTTTCTACTCCTTATTGCATTATTGCAGCTAATATTTTACGGCTTATATTTTTACCGTTTTCCGTTTATTGTTTCAGCTCCGCCCTTGCAAGTCTTGCTTTACTGCGTTTTTGCGGCAAACAAAATACGCGCGCTCGTCCTTATTTTCGTCGGCTTTTGAAAAGTCAAATCCGCCGATAATATCCAAAACGTCAAAACCTGCCGACAAAAGCATTTTTTCAAGTATTTTGAGCGAATACATTTTCTGGACGATTTTTTCGTCGCACCTTACATATCTGCCGTCTTGGTTTTCAAAGAAAAACGTGAGAAACATATCGCACTTACGTGTTTTTGAGTTATAAAAATTCTGCCAAGCCAAAAATACCCCGTCCGCTTCGAGAACATAAGCGTTATCGGCGTAGATATTTTCAAATTTATACTTTGTATTTACGTCAAACACAAAGATACCGCCGTCTTCAAGAGCCGTACTGACGCTGTCAAGCGCAGACGCCACGTCGTCTTTCGAAGTCAGACAATTAAGTCCGTCCATCATGCAGATAACTGCCTGAACCGGGGCATATACCTTAAAGTCACGCATATCCTGACAAGTAAAGCGTATATCGGTAATTCCGGCGTCAGACGCTTTCTTATCCGCAAGTGTAAGCATTGTTTCCGAGAGATCAAACGCAGTCACATGATATCTTCTCCCACCTAACTCCAAAGCCATACTGCCTGTTCCGCACGCCATTTCGCATACTCTTCTTACCGGCTTTTGCGAGTATTTTCTGAAGCAATCCTCATAAAAATCCGCCCACTGTTTATAGTCAACATCGGTATTAAGGCTGTCGTACGCCTCCGACAAATACCTGCCGTATCCGTTAATCCTCATATGTAATCCTTGCGAGAAGCTTTGTATATCCGTCAGTTCCGTACTTAAGGCAGCGGTTTACTCTGCTTATAGTTGCGGTGGAAAGTCCGGTAGCTTCGGATATTTCGGTATATTTTGCTCCGTCTGACAGCATTTTAGCCGCACGGAAGCGTTTTGCCATTTCTTTTATCTCAGCGACTGTACACAGATCCTCGAACAAATCATAACATTCGTCAAGGTCTTTTAATGTAAGTATGGCATTAAAAAGGTTATTTACATCCGGGCTTTTCAGCTTATCATTCATCGTTTTATCGTTCCTTTCGGTCAAAACAACTTTAAGGTATCCGCACTTGTCGGCGGAGTTATCCGCCGACTTTTCCCAATTACATATTTTATCAGAATTATTGATTTTTGTAAAGGGTATAAAGTAAATTTTGCGCTTTAACGCAGTAAAATTCAGTTTAAATTTTGCGAATACACAATGTTTCCGTTTTTAACGGTATAACGTACTTTAATTTTATTTATTTCTTTTTTATTCACTGTCAGAGGATTTTCGGAAAGAATGACAAAATCGGCTTTTTTACCGGTTTCAAGTGTACCTTTTACTTTCTCGTCAAAGTACTGATATGCGGCGTTTACGGTATGCGCCTTTAACGCCTGATACACGCTTATGCGCTCCCTCTCTCCGAGCACTATGCCTGATTTTGTCTCACGGTTGACAGCGATATGAATACTATCCAGGACATTTTCGTCAAGTACAGGCGAATCTCTGTGAATTGTAAACGGAACGCCGCGAATTTCGGCGGTGTGTGCAGGGCTGAGTTTTTTCGCGCGTTCTTCGCCTAAGTTTTGAAGGTGTACATCGCCCCAATAATAGGCGTGTGCCGAGAAAAATGACGGAATAATTCCAAGCTGTTTTACTTTTTCCATTCTGTCTTTCGGAAGAAACTGAGCGTGCACCATTACCGGGCGTATTATTTCAACATTCATGCCTTTCTTTTGACACGCCGCAATGCAGTCAATAAACTGATCCGCCGCTCTGTCTCCGTTACAGTGCGCAAGTATCTGAAATCCTGAGTGGAAGGCTTTTTCAATGGCGGACATCACCTGTTCATCGGACATTGTCGGATAACCGAAATAATCGTTCAATCCCTCATATGGTTTTCTCATCCATGCGGTTTTAGCCTGCGGTGAGCCGTCAAGAAAAATTTTATACCCGCCGAGGCGGAAATTGTCATAAAATTTGCCTGTGCTGTTTTCAAAGTTTTTTAAATATTTATCAAAGCTTTGTACTCCGGCATAGCCTGTCACGTCCAAAAACAATCTGTTTTCTGCGGTAAGTTTTTTATACAACGGTATCAGTTCATCCGTCATCATACCTTCCTGAATACTCGTTACGCCGAAAGACGCATATATATTTTGAGCTTTTTGATACGCCTGCATAAGTGCTTCAGGTTTGGGCATCGGAACTTTTTTCAGATATTCGACAAAGGCGTTTTCTTCCATATAGCCGTTTAATCTGCCGTCAGTTTTGCAGATTTTTCCGCCTGAGGGCGGTACGGTATTCTCGGTTACGCCGAGAAGATCGAGAGCTTTTGAATTAAAAAGACCAGTATGTCCTGAGGCATGTTGGATAACAAGAGGCATATCAGGGCAGATACTGTCGAGAAAATCGATATTCGGATGAGTTTTCTCCTCAAGGCTTGTATGGTCATAGCTATTTGCTATCATCCAGCCTTCGGTTATTACTCCGTTGCAACGAGCTTTTTGTATTTTTTCTTTAATATCAGAAAAGCTCAGGCAATCACCGAGATTAACCTGCAAAAGTGAATTTGCGACACCCGTAAAATGTGAATGGGCGTCAATAAACGCCGGAAACATTGCTTCTCCGTTCAAATCAAACGGCTCTGCGTATGGGTATTTTCTTCTTAATTCTTTCTCTTCACCCACATCTGCAATTACTCCGTTTTCTACGGCTACTGCCGGTACAGTTTCGCCTTCGGTTCTCATTGTCACTATGGTTCCGTTATAATATATTTCAGCCATATTTTCCTCCGTGGGTGATTTTTATTATATTTTGCTGATATTATCTTGTTAATATTCTCACTTGTGTATATATGTACTTTTTTCGCTTGTACGAAAAAAGTACCAAAAAAGTACCCGGAGGGTGTGCGCACCCTCTCGACTCCCGGGGACGCCGTCAAATTTTTGAGATTTGACGGCGATACTGGAAATTTCGCGGTTTCATCAAACGCAAGAAAACGCAGTTTATCTTTACCTTTTAGCGACTGCGGGCTAACACAGGAGGTGTTTTATTAGATTTTTGAGTTGTTGTTATAATGGGGTTTTGTTGGTTTGCCGTCTGAGTTTGTGCGGTTGAATTTATGCCGCACAAACGGGCATGCTTTCGCGGAAGATTAAATTTGTTATTTTTGCTTGCTCGCCCGCGAAAGTTGGAGCGGCACATTGCCGCCTTAGCGACTGCGGGCTAACTCATCGGTGTTTTTTGGAAATTTTTGGTTTTTTCTTATATGGGGTTTTGGTGGTTTGGCTGAGTTTGTGCGGTGGAATTTATGCCTCATGAACAGACATGGTTTTGCGAAAGATAAATTCGTTATTTTCTGTTGTTCGTCCGCGTAAATTGGAGCGGCACATTGCCGCCGCGCGAACGGAGTGAGTGGGGTGCTTTGCGGTAAAATATTGTTTTTCGCCCACTTTTTCAAAAAAGTGGGCGGGGTTTGGGGCAGAGCCCTTTAATTAAAGTCAGGCGTGAAGCTTATTTTCCTTTACTTTGCTCAAGAGCTTTTTTCAAAGCCTCGGCAAAGGCGCTTTCTCCCTTTTCCGGCTGTTTATTCTGATTTTTGAGAAAGTTATTCACGTAATGCTTATTAGCGACATTGCTCTGTTCCTTTTTTTGAGCGGTAAATACTTCATATTTCTGCTTGAATCCGCAGCTGCATACAAATATCTTCTTGTCGTCCTTTCCACGTAGTTCCATAGTTTTGTGACAATTCGGACACCTTGCCGAGGTCGACACTGAAACCGTTTCCCTATATGCGCACTCTCTGTCAGGACAAATGAGCATTTTTCCTTTTTTACCCTTAACTTCAAGCATAAACTTTCCGCAATTAGGACATGGTATACGTGTGACATTGTCGTGCTCGTACGTTACGTCACTGTCAGCAACCATTTTGACAAGCTTTGTTGTATAATCCTTTATTTCGGTTATAAACTTTTCCTTTTTCTCCTTACCTGCGGCTATTGCTTCAAGGCGCATTTCCCATTCGGCGGTGAGAAGCGGCTCGGTGAGCTCGTCAGGCGCTATTTTTACTATCTGTATTCCTTTGGATGTCGGATATATAACATTATCCTTTTTCTCAATATAAAATGCAGAATACAGCTTCTCAATAATATCCGCCCTTGTTGCCGGAGTGCCGAGTCCGCCTCCGATATAGCTTTTCATACTGCGGTCGGTAATAAACCTCGACGGATTTTCCATTGCGGCAAGAAGAGAGGCTTCGGTATACCTTGACGGCGGAGTAGTTTTAAGTGATTTTATAAGCGTGTCGGTACAGGTAAAAATATCGCCCTTTTTCATATCCGGCAAATTTTTCTGTTCCTCAGCCTTTTCGTTTTCCGCGGATTCCTGCTCGTCATCATCGTCTGAAACTATGCTTATCTTTTTCCAGCCGGCATCAATTTCTGTATTTCCCATGACATAGAATTTTTCGGTCCCACATGTAAGTTCAGCTTTTACCTGACGATAGGTATAATCCTCCAAAAAGCACGACAAAAAACGCATGGCAACAAGTAAATATATTCGCTTCTCATCAGTATTGAACGATGAAAAATCCGGTGCCTGTTCAGTGGGAATTATTGCGTGATGATCCGACACTTTCGCATTGTTTACGCAGGTTTTTGAAATGCTTCTTCCGGTACGGATAACATCGTTTACGCACGAAGAAAGACTTCCCTGCCGCATGGCTTTCAGCCTTTCGCCAAGTGTCGGCACTATATCGTCGGAAATGTACCTCGAATCTGTTCTCGGATATGTCAGAACCTTATGAAACTCGTACAGTCTCTGCATGACGTTCAGTGTTTCTTTAGGCGACATATGGTACATTTTATTTGCATCACGCTGAAGCTCGGTAAGGTCATAAAGCAACGGAGCAGGTTTCTTTTTTATTACGGATGAAAGCTCTGTAACCGTGAAATTTTTGCCCTTGACTTTTGCGCATATTTCGCCCGCCTTATCTGCGTCAGCTATTGCGGCAAGCTTTTTATCATTTTTCCACAGTGCCGAAAATTTTATTCCACCGTGATTAAACTCGGCACGAACATTAAAATAATCCTTAGGCTTAAAATCCTTTATTTCTTTTTCCCGTTTCACGATAAGCGCAAGCGTCGGCGTCTGCACTCTGCCGGCAGACAGACTCGTATTATGACGGCAGGTGAGCGCTCTTGTCACGTTAAGTCCGACCAACCAATCGGCTTGCGCTCTCGCTTTTGCGGCGTTTGCAAGATTTACGAAATCTTCCCCGTCACGAAGGTGTGCAAAGCCTTCCCTTATTGCCTTTTCCGTTTGTGAAGAAATCCATAATCTTTTTATTTTTCCTTTGTATGCGGATTTTTCCAAGATCCATCTTGCAACAAGTTCGCCCTCTCTTCCGGCGTCGGTTGCGATTATGACGCAGTCTGTATCCTTATCTTTAATAAGTTTTTTTACTGCCGCGAACTGCTTCTTTGTTTCGGGTATAACACACAGCTCGGTTTTTTCCGGAAGCATGGGAAGTGTTTCCATGGACCATTTTTTATACTTTTCATCGTAATGATCCGGATCCGCAAGCGTGACAAGATGTCCAAGCGCCCAGGTTACTGTATATTTTTCCCCAATAATGCATCCGTCGCCTTTTATGCGGCATCCGAGCACCTTTGCAAGCTCTCTTGCGACTGATGGTTTTTCTGCAAGTACGATTGTTTTCGACATATTTTTCTACCTCAATATATTATAATAAACAAGTGATTTTTGATTATTCTTCTGTTCTTTGGCAAACAATATATACGCGCGCGATGTGTTTTTATGATTTAATTTTTATATTTTATTTCTTTCTTGTTTTCTTCACGCTTTTTAGCCTCTGCAAACAATTTATGACACAGCTTTTATATTTTTCATTACATAGAAAGCTTATCTCGGACAAATATTATTAGAGGACTATGCGGCCCGTCTTTCGGCGGAAAGCAGCCAATCCGAAGAATTTTTTCTGCGGAATGTGTGAAAGGAAAGATCATAAAATGAAATTTATAAAAAAATCGTCAGTGCGGCCGGGCGCACTGCTAAGATATTGCATAATCTATATTTGTATCCTGTTTGCCGCCGTAATCGGCGTTGCAAGAAGCGCAATTCCGTCACGCCAGGTTTATTTTGGCTACGACGACGCTTCTCCGGTTCTAAACGTTGAAAAAAACGTCAGCGGCGGCTCGTACACAGTAACTGCAAAACTTTTTGGAACAATACCGGTAAAGCAGGTAAATGTTGAGGTTATTCCGGATTTAAAACTCGTTCCCTGCGGAGATGTTTTCGGTGTGAAGTTCTTTACCAAAGGCGTAATTGTAATCGGAAGCACTGAAATAGAAACCGAGAACGGGTTTGTCAGCCCGGCACAGGCAGCTGGCATTGAAAAAAATGACATTATTACCGAAGTTAACGGCACGGAAATAAACACGGTGGAAGCTCTTGCCGAGGTTGTTGAAAAATCAAAGGGAAAGCCTCTAACAGTTAGTTACACCCGTGAAAACGAAGTGTATGAAACAACTTTAACACCCCAGCTTTCACTTTCCGACAAAAAATACAAGACAGGAATCTGGGTTCGTGACAGCACAGCCGGTATCGGAACTTTGACCTATTACAACCCGCAAAACGGTTGCTTTGCAGGTCTTGGACACGGTATTTGCGATATTGACACGGGAGAGCTTATGCCGCTTCTCAGGGGAACAATAGTAGATGTGAACATTACTGACATAGTCAAGGGAAAATCCGGCAGCCCCGGGGAACTCAAAGGCGTTTTTGAGACAGACAAAACGGGCGCTTTGATCGGAAACACCGACTTTGGTGTATACGGCATGCTCGACAACTCACCGACGTGTGTTTACGAAGCAATGCCGGTCGCTTCCAGAAATGAGGTCGAAGCAGGAGAAGCAACCATACTCTCAAATGTTGACGGAAACGGAATTAAGGAATACGACGTTACTCTATCAAAAGTCGATGTGCGAAGCGACGGCACAAAGTGCTTTGTTGTGGAAATAACCGACGAACGCCTTATAGAGCTTACCGGCGGAATAGTTCAGGGTATGAGCGGAAGTCCTATACTTCAAAACGGAAAAATTGTCGGAGCCGTTACGCATGTTCTTGTTGGAGATCCAACCAAAGGATACGGTATATTTATTGAAAATATGCTCAGCGAAATGCCAGAGCTTTTACAATAAAAGTGATACAAGGGTTTAAGCAAAACGACAAGATTAAGTTCCTAGTCCGTTAAGCTCGCAGTATTCCTCAAGACAAAGTCCGCTCTCCATTATTTTCTGCGCATGGTACCTTCCCACGTAACGATAATGCCACGGTTCGAATATTATACCGGTTATATCGGTTTTGTCCTTAGGAAATCTGAGGATGAAACCGAAATCGGCGCAATGCTCGACAAGCCATTTATACACATCTTCGTATTCAAATGCCTGTGAGGCCGCAGATAGGTTGTGCAAATCGGCGCAAAGTCCGCTTTGATGCTCGCTTGTTCCGGGTATTGCTATTTGTGCTGCGGTTTTGGCATAAGCAGTATCTCTGTCGTAAGACTGCATGAAGCTGTTCAGGGAGTTATTGAAAAGCTGCTGCTGGTAATCATATGACCTGTATGCACTGGTAACTGACACGTCTGTGTATCCGGCTGCTCTCATTTCTATGAACATGGCTTCAAGCGCCTTTGCGGCATATTCCCGCATTTGAACGGCTTTTCTGTCTGAACGTGTATCAGCTATATCTACTAAATCCTGCGGGATATAATTCTCCCCTAAAGGATGTTCTGTATTTATAAGAGTAATATATTCATCCGCATTTTCCGGATCCATATATTTTTCGTACGCCGACAAATCCGCAGTAAATTCATGCTTTGGAGGAGTGGATGTATCCACAGATTCCTTGTTAAAAGGTTCAAACGTGTTATTGCCGCTGTACAAACAATATAGTCCGTCTGCAATACTCAGCCGGTAATCAATTTTCTTTCCGCTTTTTTCTGCTTCAAGCACAACGCCATCAAATGCGTTTCTAAGTGCTGTGACAGGAATCAACACATCCCCGCTTGATGCGGAAAAATACGATACCGCTCCGGTCTGCACTGGAATATCATTAAACCTTATCACGTCCGAGCCGACATACACGCTCATTGTATCGCCATTATTAAACATAGCTGACATTACATTTACGTCGCCTATCATTTTAAAGTCCATATACTCAGACAAATCAGAAAGGGAGACATAGCATGTATTATTTTTTACAGTTATTCCGTTTGACAGACTTACTCGTTCTCCGTTGTCTGACACCTCAAGAGAGTATTCATACTTTTCAGGAGCCCTTGAAAAATCCCACATGACAAGAAGAATTATCACTGCAGCAAAAAAAGCCGAAGCAATAAGGCCTAACATAATGACGCCGTTTATATATTTTCTTTTTTGCGCTCGTCTGAGTTTGCGTTCATGTGCCTGTTTTCTTCTCTGTTGCTCATAAAAAGCACGTTCCCTCGCCGTCATTCCTGGTTTTCTCCGTCTGTCCATCTCATGCAGCCCTTTCTTTATCTTTCTTTTTATTATATCATATTATCACAAAATAATAAAGTACATTTGATTTAATTTATAATTCTTAATACATATTTCTTAAGAAAGGAATGCTAAAAATGAACAAAAAAAATAGCTTTTCACAAGACTACAATGATCTATCTTTTGAAGATGTTCGTACAATTCCCGATTTCTATGACAATCTTTACCCTTCCAACGATTCTGATGAAAGTTACGTTTTATCAACTTCACTCAAACCTGCAAAAAAGCTAAATAAACCGAAAAAAACTCAGAAAAATCAAGAAAAATAGTTGATATTCTTAAATTTCGCCCGTTTTTGCGTATTTTTTGACTTTATTTGACTTTGACTTTATTTGACTTTGTGCGTATAATATAGGCAAAGGTTAAGGAAAGTCAAAGTCAAAGTTACAAACTTATGGTGACTAAAGAAAGGGATGAACAGAGATGGGCAATCCTATGACTGAACAAATAGCCGCGATTATAGAAAAAATGTTAGCGGAAAACGGAGGCGAGCTCGAGCTACAAAGAAATAAACTGGCAAGTAGAGTGGGATGCGTTCCGAGTCAAATAAATTACGTGATTACGTCACGTTTCAGCCCAAAGCGTGGATACATAGTAGAGAGTCGTCGCGGAGGAGGCGGTTTTGTCAAGATAACAAAAGTAAGTTTTGACGGGACAGACACATTACTAATGCACACGCTAGCGGCAATAGGAGATGAAATAGATTCCATGAGTGCAAGAGCTGTGCTCGTATCACTTCATGACAACGGTCTTATTTCACAGCGAGAATTAAGATTTATATACTCCGCAATAACCGACAGGGCGCTTGCGGGATGCGATACTGCCTCAAGAGATTCCATTCGTGCAAGTATTCTCAAATCATTTGTTCTCACTTTACGCAATATCCGTAAAAATGAAAAACAGCACAACAAAGTTTAGCGTTAGTAACTAATTAAAGTCCAACTATTCAAACTATTCAAAGATTAAACCCCAAAAGTACAAACATAAGCAATGCAAAAGCGTTGCAATGAAAGGATGATTTATATGTTATGTCAAGCCTGTGGAAAAAAAGAAGCCACGTTTCATTATACTTCTAACGAAAACGGAAAGATAACCGAAATGCACCTTTGTCAC
This sequence comes from Clostridiales bacterium, assembly GCA_003343885.1. Classification (GTDB taxonomy): domain Bacteria; phylum Bacillota; class Clostridia; order Oscillospirales; family CAG-382; genus UMGS882. The sequence continues at coordinate 29,786 of QAKH01000083.1, forward strand.
GACTGTGCAAAGAAAAACGGATACTATGACGAAAGCATAGGCAACTTTGATCCGTTTAACCTTTTCGGAAGCAGTGAAAAAATGTTCGGCGAACTGCTCGGGGGAATGTTTGGAAATGAACCTACAAAATCTCTTCGTGAATCTTCGGTATGTCCGTTCTGCGGAATGAGACTTAACGAATTCATGCACAACGGAAAAGCCGGCTGTTCAAAATGTTATACTACATTCAAGGACGCCCTCACGCCGACTATCAAGAAGCTTCACGGCAACACCAAGCACACCGGAAAGTTCCCCATCGGCAGAGCTATTCACAAGACAAAGCAGGATAAACGCGCCGAGCTTGAGGAGCTGTTAAAGAAAGCGATTGAAAATCAAGAGTACGAAAAAGCTGCCGAATACCGAGATCAAATCAAAGAGCTCGGCGAAAAAGGTGCTTAATCGGCAAAGTCTGAAAGGAGTGTTCGTGATATGAAATGGTATGAAACGACCGGCAACGGTCATGATGTTGTAATAAGTTCAAGGATACGTTTGGCTCGTAATCTCGAGGAATTTCCTTTCGCACCGAAGTTGGACAGCGAAACATCAAAAAAAGTCGTTGATAAAGTTGTTTCCGCTCTGAAAAGCGGATTAGACACTGAATTAACCGTAACAGAAATAAATTCCTTGGGTACCGCAAAAAACGTACTCGTTGAGGATCATCTGATTTCTCCCGATTTTTGCGCCGATTCACCTCTTGAGCGAGTACTTATAACCGATAAGGACAACAACCTTGCTGTCATGGTCAATGAGGAAGATCATGTTCGTATCCAGTCTATTTTCAGCGGATTTGAGCTTGACAAGGCATACGAAACCGCTTGCAAAGCCGATGAGGCGCTCTCACGCAGTATACCGATAGCTTTTGATGATACGCTCGGATACCTGACGGCTTGCCCTACTAATCTCGGTACAGGTCTCAGAGCTTCTGTAATGCTTCATCTTCCGGCAATGTCTGCGTACGGTTACATAAAGAATCTGACCGGACTTATGACAAAGATAGGTCTTACGGTAAGAGGAATTTACGGAGAAAGCAGCGAAGCTACAGCGTGCATGTATCAGCTTTCAAACCAGATAACACTTGGTCTTTCTGAAAACGACGCGATTGAAAAACTGAAAAACGCCGTAAATCAAATAATTACCAAAGAGCGTGAATTGAGAAGCAAAATGCTTCAGTCTACGTCTTCAGACGTCAACGACAAGTTATGGCGTTCTTACGGAACGCTGAAATACGCTCGGAAAATGGACACAAATGAGGCGACAAGACTTATTTCGAATGTAAGACTTGGTGCAGTATGCGGACTTATTCCGGAGTGTAAAAATATCAATCTTGTAAAACTGCTGTTTGAAATAATGCCGGCGCACATTGTTTCACGTTTTCCGGACGCAACTTCTCCTGAAAAGCGTGACGAATACCGTGCAAACTTAATTCGCAGCACACTTGAGTTAAAGTAATCCGGATTACTTTTTTCCGGAAATATGACCACGCTGTAGGATAACACTCTTTGATATCGGACAGCTCGTGAAAGGAATGATAAACATGACAAACAGATTTACTGAAAATGCCCAAGCAGCTCTCAATGCCGCAGTGGAAACCGCAAAAAAGTTCGGGCATACTTATATAGGCAGTGAACACATCCTACTTGGATTGCTTTACAAAGGCAATTCCATAGCCGCAAATCTTCTTAATTCAAAAGGAGTCACTTACGAAAAAATAGTCGATATTGTAAGTGCCAACACCGGCGTAGGAGAAGCCATGCAGGCAATGGACCCTCAAACAACTCCAAGAGTTTCCCATATTCTTGAACTGTCAGCAGAGTTAGCACGCTTAACCGGACAGACTTTTATAGGAACTGAACACATTCTTATGGCTCTGTTAAAAGTATCCGACTGCGAAGCCGTAAGGCTGTTGCGGAATGAGGGAGTTAACATTGCTGAACTGTACAATCAGGCAGCTTCTTCAATGACTGATGACGGTGCGGCATATGCTTCTTCGGGTGTACCTTCTTCTTCGGAAGGCAAAAACTCTTCCGGCTCATATTCAAATACACCTACACTAAACCAATACGGTAATGATCTTACCAAACTTGCAAAAGACGGTAAAATCGATCCGGTAATCGGAAGAGAAGAAGAAACTCAGCGTGTAATACAAATTCTGTCAAGACGTACAAAAAACAACCCTTGTCTTATAGGTGAACCCGGCGTAGGTAAGACCGCAGTAGTTGAAGGACTTGCCCAGAAGATAGTTGAAGGAAATGTTCCTGAAAGCATAGCCGACAAGCGTGTAGTTGCGCTTGACCTTTCGGGTATGATCGCCGGAGCTAAGTACCGTGGTGAATTTGAGGAAAGAATAAAAGGCGTTATGGACGAAGTTAAAAAGGCCAAAGACGTTATTTTGTTCATCGACGAAATTCACACCATTATCGGTGCCGGAAGCGCAGAAGGCGCCGTTGATGCGGCAAATATACTGAAACCGGCTCTTGCAAGGGGAGAAATTCAGCTTATCGGAGCAACAACGATAGATGAGTACAGAAAACACATTGAAAAGGATGCGGCTCTTGAACGTCGTTTTCAATCAGTTATGGTAGGCGAGCCCACCAAGGAGCAGGCTATTCAGATATTAAAAGGACTTCGCAGCAAATATGAAGCACATCACAAAATAAAGATAACCGATGAAGCTATTGAAGCGGCTGTAAATCTGTCCTCACGTTATATAACTGACAGGTTCCTGCCGGACAAAGCTATTGACCTTATTGATGAGGCCGCCTCTAAAAAGCGAATTTCCGAGATAACAGCTCCGGAAGACCTGCGTGAACTTGAAGAAAAAATAAAGAAAATTCATGCTGATAAAGAGGAAGCTGTCCGTGCGCAGGAATTTGAAAAGGCGGCAGAACTGCGTAACACTGAAAATGACCTTACAAAAGAACTGCAGGCTAAAAAAGACAGCTGGAAGAACAGCACTAACGGTTCAAACATGCCCTCTATCGGCGAAGAAGAAATTGCAGATATTGTAACCCTTTGGACAAAGATACCGGTTACAAAGCTTGAAAAAGAAGAAAGCGAAAAGCTTTTGAAGCTCGATGAGATACTGAAACAGCGTGTTATCGGTCAGGATGAAGCTGTCAGCGTTGTTGCAAGAGCAATTCGACGCGGCAGAACGGGACTCAAGGATCCAAAGCGTCCTCAGGGCTCATTCATTTTCTGCGGACCGACCGGCGTTGGTAAGACGGAGCTTTCAAAAGCTCTTGCGGAAACACTTTTCGGCAGTGAAAACGCTATAATACGTATTGATATGTCGGAATACATGGAAAAGCACAGTGTTTCAAAGCTTATCGGTTCACCTCCCGGATATGTCGGATACGACGAAGCTGGTCAGCTTACCGAAAAGATAAGGAGAAATCCTTACTCCGTTGTCCTTTTTGATGAAATTGAGAAAGCTCATCCCGATGTTTTCAATATTCTCCTGCAAATTCTGGAAGACGGCAGACTTACCGACAGCCACGGAAGAGTTGTCGATTTCAAGAACACGGTTATTATCCTGACATCCAATCTCGGTTCTGGTGCGCTTGCCGAACCTAAACAGCTCGGATTCTCCGAAGGACAGACCAAACGCGACGAATACGAAAAGAGCGTTCAAAACGTTATGGAAGCGCTTAAAAAAGCTTTCCGTCCTGAGTTCTTGAACCGTATTGACGAGATAGTCGTATTCCACAAATTAAGCGACGAGGATATCAAGAAGATAGCTTCCCTTATGTTGAGTGAAATCACAAAGAGGATTGAAGGAATGAATATTCGTATCTCCTTCAATGATGAAGTCATAAGCTACCTTGCAAAAGAAGGATTCGATCCGGTTTACGGAGCAAGACCGCTGCGCCGTGCAATGCAGAGAAAAATCGAAGACACGCTTTCGGTCGAACTGCTTGAAGGCAAGATAAAAGCCGGTGACATTGTTGAGGCATACCTTGAAGATGATACTGTCAAATACAGAAAGACAGGCGAATTCAAAGTTGAGAAGAACTCTGCCGCTGACGGTTCAAACGCTCAGAACAAGCCTGAAGATGATAAAGCAACGGGTTCTCAGCCATCCGACAGCGAACAGACTAATAAATCGAGCGAAAAATCTGATGACAAATCCGACGATAAGAAATAATATTTCTAAAAAAATTAATCGCCATGTACCGTTAAAGGTTCATGGCGATTTTTTTGCCTTAACAGCTTGATGATTTACCCTTTACATATCTGATAACCATTATATATCATATTGAGCTTTATTTTTCAACATATTTTTTCATGTTTCAGCAAATTTTATCATTTTTTAACATTTAATTATTGATAAAGTCTATTTTTGCTGATATACTATCACCCGAACCGCATAGAGATATCAGGGGTGCTGTTATACGGCTGAGATGGATTATTCCGAACCCTTTAAACCTGTTACGGATAATACCGGCGTAGGGAGATAGGCTTAAAAGTAAGCATACCGCACCGATATTGTGTGCGGTATTTTTATTTTTCGGAGGTTTTTCCATGACAAAAACAAAAACTCTCGCTACCTGTGCAGTTTTGGTAGCAATGGCATTTGTGCTAGCACTATTATCGGAGTTCATTCCCTTACAACTCCCATTTGGCGGCAGCGTTACACTTGCAAGCATGCTCCCTATTGTTCTAATATCCTACATATTTGGAGTGAAACGGGGAGTCGGTAGCGCATTTATTTTTGCAATTCTGCAGATGATTCTCGGTTCAAAAACAATATCTGCACTCTTTTTACCAGGTGATGAACAGGTAATTTGGTGGAAAGCCGTGCTTATATGCCTGCTTGATTATATAGTCGCTTTCACCGTGATAGGGCTGGCAGGAATATTTGTTAAAAAAATTAAAAGCAATTGCATAGCGTTAATGGTCGGCACTGCTTTTGCCCTTTTTCTTCGTTACATTGTTCACATTGTTTCAGGTGCGTTATTCTACGGTATGTGGGCAGAGTGGTTTTTTTCTGAAGCCGGTGCATTTGGTCAAACCGTACTTTCTTCACTTTCTGGCTCTGCGCTTGCATGGTTTTATTCTGTTTGCTATAATGGCCTGTACATGATACCTGAAATTGTTCTTACTACAATACTTGCAGGAGTGTTGGCTACCCTACTCCCCAAACTTGTAAAACCTTTAAATAAATAATTACGCTGTTGCAAGTTACCTTTCGAGGCAATTGTACTTACAAATTAAGCAAAGAACAGTCTCAAACGCAAAAATGAGACTGTTTTTTATATACTGAAATATGCTGCTCAATGTTTTTTAATACTATGTGCCAATCTATCACCATAAGTAATGTTCAAGACATATTACTTTGTTATTTAAAACTTAAATGCAACTAGGAATTGAAAAAGATTTCGAAATAAGAACCGGTCAAAACATTTGAGAGAACAGACATTACAAATTATAACCTTTGCTAAATTTAGCGTTGAAAACACAAAAAAGTTTTTTAATAGAAATATTATACGCTTTTTTTAAAAGCGACAATTCCCTTATATTCTCCGTTTGATTGTTTGAGCCTCAAAGGCAAAGCAGTGCTTCGTTGCAAATCACAATAATTTTACAAAGATATCCACTGAAAATTCCGCCGGAGTTTATCCCCGGCGGATTTTTTACTTATCTGCGCTCATTTACCATGGTTTTGTAAAGTTAAAATGAAAAAATAGCATAATGATTTCACAAAATT
>QAKH01000117.1 GCA_003343885.1 Clostridiales bacterium
TTTGGTTTTGTGAAGTGTTTTTAGTTCTCGCAGCGTCGACAAGTCCCTCGCCGATTATGTATGCGATCATTGTACCTGCCGCCATGACTACCGCGGTAACTTGAGTAACGGTGATGTCGGGCACGCCGAAAGCTGCCATAACAGCTGTAATAAAGGCGATTACAGCCGCCCAGAACTTGCGGCTTGTGAGTTTGCTTTTCCAGTTGGTTTTCATATTCATTTCTCCTTTAGCGTATGCGTATTTTATTCTTCGGACGGATCTGACGGCGGATCTGACGGAAGCGCCATGGTCTTTTTATACAGATCCGTTGCAGTACTGTTGCCGCCGAGAGCGTGGTAAGCCTCATAAACATGAGAAAGAGGTTCTCTTGCGTAGATAGGGCAGTAACCACGGTCGGTGTACTTTTCGTAATTTCTGATTATTTCCGAGCGCAGCAGGCTTTTTACTCCGTTGGTAAAAGCGTTCATATGTTTTTTGTAGCCACGTACTACCCCTACCACCCATCCACATACCGCGCAACATATAAACGGTACAGCCCAGTTTAAAACAAGCTCTATAATTGCCAATTTCATCATTCACCATTCCTTTTTAAATCGTGTTTCAAAATGAGTCGCACACACTTATTAATCCCACTTATAGGCTTTATTTGTGTGCAATCCTGTTTTTGCCTGCGTTATTTAATGAGGTTTATTCCTCATCCACAATTTGCCAACCAGTAGGATAATCCTCTGGACTCCACACATTGTTGTCTATAACACTTACATAAACAACGCCCTTGTAACGTACTTTATCGCCTTTCATGTAGGGATTAGTACTGTCCGGCTGTTCCCATTCAGGAATAACAGATGGATCTGTAATCAACACTTTTGCAAATAGACTGTGTGCTTCTGTGGGCGTCCAGTTTTCTTGTGATGTGTGCGCCAATAAGACAGAATAAAGCACACCATTATACTGTACCTTTTCGCCTACAGAATAGTCAACGCCAACCGCCCAATGCGGAAACAACGCAACGCCGGAAAGAGCGTCATTATCAGATAGGCTTTGTACCGCTTTTTCAATCAAAGGTCGTAACAACTTTGCATATTCAACAAGTGTCATTTACTCAACCCCCAAAATAATCTTAGCCGCCTGTAATTCTTCGGCAAGTGCGGCGTTTTCAGTCTTTATGCTCTCCAATTCAGCAATAATAGCGGCAATGCGTTCATCCGCTGTGTCGTTGTTTGTATCCGAAGAAGCTTGCCATTTGCTTGCGGTTTCAAACCAACCGTCAAAATTTGCTAAAATTTCATCTTCGCTGACATTTGTGCGCATATACGCTTCATCAGCGGAATAGCTAACCTCGCTTGTTTCCGAATCTGTAATCTTTGTGATATTTTTTCTCAGCCACACATCCGCTTTGCCAATTTTGGGAAGCGGCATGTAATTGATAATGTCGGGAATTTCAGAAAAATACGCCTTTGTAATCATGTTTACACCTCTTTATATTCTCCACGATTTCCAGCAGTGCCACACGCGCGGGCGCCGATGGCCCAGGAAGCAAAGCCGAGGTCACTGGTCAAAATAGCACAAGCAAGGCCGCTGCGGTCGTTAAGGCTCTGAGAACCAAAGGTCTGCCACTCACGCCAGCCAACGGTTGCCAAAGCATCACGGTAGATAGCTGAACGGTAGCCGGTAGTGGAGGAACCTGCAAAGGTCTGTGCAAGCATATATGTCTCCTGGTTGTTTGCGTCCCAGTTAAGCTCTGAGATGTATTTCCAATTCGCATCCGTTTCCTTTGGAATAGTGCCAATCGTTACAGGGTTTGTACCGCTGTTGCCTGTCTTAATGTCAGCCGCCTTGCGGTTAAGGTACACGGTGTATTTTTCGGCATCCTCGTAAAGGGTGGTATCACCGGGCACCTCGTATGCACCTACCATAACCTCAATGCCCTGGATCTTAAAAGGCTCCTTGCCGCTGGTGTTGTTGGTTGGGCTGCCGTCATTGCCGAGCACATCGTCTGTGCTGCCGGTCTGCCACGGGTGCACCACAATATAGGTGGCGGTTGTGGTGTTAAAGGGTGTTTCGGTGTCGAGGTTTACAGCCTTATATGCAGTGCTGTCCACCATTACATCCTCAATGCTCAAAATCTTTGTAATATCGCACACATCGTATGTAGTTGCTTTTGCACGGTCATTTGTGCTGCCGAGCGATACACAGCTACCTACCACAAAATAAGCACCCTGTGCGGCGGTAAGCAGCACACGGGTAACGCCTGTTTCGGCGACTGCCGCTGTGTATGTAGTTGAATAATTGCGGCATCCACTCATTACGCCGGCATTGCCGAGTGTTGCGTATTTAATCTCAAGCATAAGCTGGATAAAAGCAATATCACAAAGGCTGGAGCCGCAGTATTGGTTGCCCCATTCACGCCACTTGGCAATCTGCCCGTTAAAGCTAATCGAGGTTGAGCCTGTGGAGCCGCTGCGGTATGTTGCGGGCTGTACACCGGAAACACTTGACAGCTTTCCGCTTGAATTATATCCAGCGGCATATTTAGCGTGAATAACATAAGGTCTTACGCTGTTGTCAGAAGCTCTAACGGCTTCAGGTAATGGTTTATACCCAGTGTCTTTTTGTGCCCTGTATTCTACGGTTTTTTGCGTGTCTGTGACTGTTCTGCGTACCCAGCCTGTCATCTGTAATACGCCGACAAAACTGTCAGTCGGAGAAGATGTAAAGCCGTCTGTTATGCCCTTGATTTCATGAATAACAGGCTCAAGCGTAGTTCCGTCAATAGTATAATTCACGTCAAAACACGCAAACAACGGCAAGTCTGCATAATCGTCACGGTTAGCGGCTGTGTTGGTGGACGGCTCGCAAACTAAACCTGCATTGTCGGCAAGTTTTGTTCCGTCCGATGTATTGCTAACATCAAACAAATAAAACTGTGATGTATACGTTTCATTGACAGTCGTTGCGGCTGATTTAAAAAACTGTTCGGTTAATTCGGTCAGCGTTGCTTTTTCGATATTGTTTTTCACATAAATGCTGAACGCATTTCTCATGCCGTACGCAGATATCATTAATGGCACGAGCATGTTTGATATTTGCTCGAGTTTCACTTTATCCGCGCCACTCATAAAACCGGGAGTGGCTTTTTTTATGACCTGCATATAAATTACGCATAAACCTGTCACAGCCCTTATCGGCTTTGTCAGAACGCCCTCCCACGTCACCTGACCAAATGACACTCCTGAATTGGTATCGTATACATCGTCATTGATGTACACATAACCGCCACCGTCTATCGTGAATACAACCTTTACGCTGTCTCCGGCCTGCATGAAGCTTATATCATGTTGTCCAAACGGATTGCTTGACGTGTCCGTCTCTATTGAATAACGTCCGTCAGATTTCAAAGCAAATCCGTACTTTGTCAAGTCTTGTTCTTCATCAACTTTAGCAGGATATTCTGCCGCAATAGTCTCTATTTTAGCTCTGTACAATACATTTTGTTTTTCTCCTGTAATTTCTTCCTCTTTTGTGATAATCACGCTCATGCTATCGTCTACATTGTCCGTTAACTGTTTGTCCGTAAGTTTTACGGTTGCCATTGTCTTACCCCCTTAACGAGCTATTATATAGTGATATTTTTGATTATTTGCGTTCAGTTTTGGCTCTAACAAAACGGATGAGCTCTGATAAACATAAAATCCATAGTCAACAATAGCAATTTTGATATCACGATAATAATCTTCCGGAGCCGCACTTACATCCGTATACAGATAATTGTTGTCGTGTACAGAATTTAGACCGTCAAGCGCAATGCCGTTATACTGATCAATGTTATCGTTACCCCCAAGAGTGTCCTTACTTTGTCTCCTATCACATATAATTTTTACAAATTTCGGTCTATAACCAAGATTAAAATATCTGCAATGCTCATCGTCTCCAGTATATTCTCCAAAAATTAGGGTTGCACCGAGTATACTACGGAACGCATTAAGACTGCCAACACCAGTTCCTCCCATGGATGCTGGCAATATGCCAAACGTAGGGGACCCTATAGATGGAGAATAGAGTGCTCCAGTGCCCCTCAGAACAGTGCATGGATTGGAACCGTTTGCTTTAATAATACCTCCCATTGCCGGATTTGATACGCCTGTTCCGCCACGGCTTGTGCTCAGCGTACCTGATATAATATCGGATGTCGTATGACTGTGCTGACTTTTGGCTGCCCCTATTGCGTCCGGCTTTATATTGTGCGGATTGTTAGTATTTTTCAAATGCGCTATTAGGCTTTTTACCGCCTTGGCTATTTTTCCAAAAGCAGTACCTAATCGCTCACCGCTTACCAATTCGGCGACTGAGCTTGCTATTACGTATGTCGGCGTTTGGTCATTGGTCTGCACATTAGGCACATTACCTAATCCAACCTGCTCTGCTGTAACATTGTGAGGGTTTTGTTTATTCTGCGTATGGCTCTCAAATTCGCTCTTTGTCGTATATATCGCAGATTCTGATAATATCGCCGTAACGTTTTCCGCGTCACCTACTGCTATAACCAGTGATACTGTCTGTTCCGTTACTATATCGCTTGTGCTCGATCTTAGCAGTCCGGCGTTATCGCCGTCGTTGGCATACGCATACAATATTTCAATGTTGTCTTCTCCTTTGCAAAATATGCCGAGTTCACGCCAGTAAAAATCAGTTGTTATGTATGTATTGTCAAATGATCCGGTTAGTTTGACATAGCCTGTATCAGAGGTATCAATGTCGTTAATGTCAAATTCTACAAGCGGATTTATCAAGTCAGACAAAGCCGATATATCAAAGTCCTCGGCAGTGCCATTTCCTATTTTAAAGCGCGTAAATGTAATAGTTTCTCCGCTGATCGCCCTGATCAGCAAGTTTTTACCATCAGCCGTTATAGCCGGCGCGACTGAAATCATCTGCATATTCCTCCTAGTCTAACAATACCTGTCCATTTTCGTCCAACAGCAATGCGCCATCATTGTCAATCAATATAGTGTAATCATCGATATCTATGCCGTAGATATCCATTGTGGATGATGCCGCGCCGATGACAGCAGTACCGACATATGTTTTTAGTGACTTGCCAGTCACAGTTTCTATTGCATCCAATATAGATCGTTTGTTTTTGTAATACTGTATGCCCTTTACAACATTTTGAATTTTATCATAATCGGCAAACGCTCTCCCGAGATCTATATGTATCCGAAAATAATACGGATTGCCCCCATATTGCCACCAGTCTTTAATAACAGCGTTCTGAAATATGGCAGATACGGCAAGGGAGCACGCCGCCGGTGTTCCAAGTGTTCGCTTTATGCGCCAACATTCCTTAAATGTCTGCCTCTTTTCTTCAACCGTATAATCCGCGTCCCACCAGTCAATGTTAAAATCTCTGGCAAGTATATCAAGCAGATCTCCGTCAAGCTTATCAATCTGTGAGTATATCGCCAATAAATTATGATCAGCGTATAACTTGCAAAGTTCGTTTGCTATGACTTTGGCAAGGGCGTTTTTGGTTTTATCCTCAGCAAGAACCGACGGAAACGTAAGCATCATATTTGACTGCGATATTGTTTTACTCATCTTCGAAGCCCCCGTTAATCACAGACACTGTGCCTATTTTTGCTACCTGCGGCGGCTCATTGCTTGCACCGTTTTTTAGCGGTGTAAACACCGGTGACGTAATTGTTACACGTTTAATGCCGGTATTCATCAACAATGACCGCAGTTTATCGGGGTTAATGTCTCTTCCGAGTTTTGCGCATTGCCAGGATTTATATTCGCTTATCGCCTGTGTTACCGCATCGCTTATTTCAGCCGCCGAAGATGTACCGGATTGTATGTAGTACGTGCAGTTGATATTGTACGTTACCTCTTCCGCATCGTCGACAACAACACAATCGGTAAGCGGTCTGACGCTGTCAGCACTGCAAACATCATATATAGCCTGTTTTATTGTTTCACCAGCAATTGTTCCATCCTGCATCAACGCATACAGATATACATATCCTGCACGGCGTTGTTTTACTTTTACGTCAATTGTAGTCGCCGATGCGGCGGCTGAAGTAGAGACTATTTTTATTTTTAATAGTCCGTCGGTATAATCGGCAGTGTAATCTGTATTTTCGGTCAGCACTGTCGTAAAATCATTGATTGATATTTGCAGAGTGTTTATATCAATCTGTTCGCCGCCAAGAAACGCATATTTTTCTCCGTCCTGACCGGTGAAAATTGAGAGCGTTTCCTCTCTTTCAATGTTTGGACATATAGCCTTGACATCCGCTATCTCTGGTGTAACCGATTTTGCCCAATATACATATGATCCCTCGGCGCCGGCAGTACTGTGTGAATTGACTATGGCTCGCATGGACTCATAGTAATTGTCGTCTGACTGTGCCTCAGAACCGCCGTCGCTATCAGTAATGTTTGAACACGAATCAAAATACGGTATATTGTCCACATCAATCAGCGTATTTATTTGTCCCGGTACATATCCGTTACCTATTGTTCCGGCGGTCTGACATTGCACCAGTGTATCTGTATACGTATCACCGATTGCTATCGTCGCATCGTTCATTGTTTCCCACACAAGTGCATTTTGCACATCTGTTACTCTCGTTCCGGCCGGGATTACAATTACAGACTGTTGCGCAATGGTTATAGAAAACCTAACAATACACATGCTCGGCTGAGAGAGAGTACGCGGTATGTCATATATCCAGTTGCCAAGTGCATCCAAGTTATCGCCAACCGCTCGGCTAGGGATATTTTGGTTACCGACATAGTTTTGATTTACACGCTCTTGTATAATTACGTCTGCTATCCAGGCGATAAATAGTTTATCTGGATCAGCTGGCTGTAATTTACGACCGGTCATTTTTTCATACGCCGCTGTCATTTCGGCAACAATTTCTGTACTATCAGTCGGCACAAATTTATATTCCGTATTCCGGCTCATGCTTCCACCTCCAAAATAACCACCAACACACCTTTCTCATTTTGCTCATATCGCGCGTTTTTAAGCTCTGCCCGCGGCTCATACTTTTCGATAGCCTCTGTCGCTTCTGCGGCAAGTATGGTTGTTGCAACTTGCGACGGACGGTCTACAAACGCCATTGGCAATCCAAAATCACGGTACATAGGAATAGTTCCCTTTTTAGTGCCGATGATTAAGGATATATTCTGCAATATTGAGCGTATGGTGTCATTTTCGCAAAATGTATAGTTATGTTCGTCGCTGCGCACGGTAAAAATCATGTAATCACCTCAAGTATATTCGACGAGTGATATGGATAAGTCAGCGCTGATCAAATCACCGATTTTGTTATAGTATTCCAGGGTAATATCTAATTTTTTTATAAGCCACCTGTACTTGCCGTATCTTTTAGTGCCGATTGTCAGCGGTAATGTGGTACCGGTACGCATATAGTTGAAAAGCAATGCTATATCCGACTGTACATCATTACCAAACGCGGAAGTCAAGCGTATTTTGAAAGAAAACTGATCCGCATCATTTGCAACAAACTCCTGGATTACGTTATCAAGATGTATTTTGTGAGTCTCAATATCTGCCGATCCGCTCCACTTGGCATCACGTATTGTCTTAATCTGATTATCCGATACTGTAAATACAATATCTCCGAGAGCGCCTACCTGCATTACAAAGCCCCCAATACGTATCCGTCAGCGTTAAAGCCTGGCACATAAAGGCATAACACGTTGTCCCCTATTTTAGGCATCCACGGAGTAATATCCATCGCATGGTTATGTACCGGCGTTGTCTTGCTGTCATTGATTGTTACAGCAGGCGGCGACTGTAATACGGTTAGCCACCCGGACATTATTCCAACATACGCAAAAAATACTCGGACCTGTCTTTTTTCCTTATTAGTGTTTTGCACCTGTCCGATACGAACGCTCATTTTTGTTCCTCCTAAATTTTATGTACGTCGGAAGCATATACACGTCCCGTATATACGCTTGCTTGCGGCTCAGTGCTCAAAAGCAATACAGAACCCTCTACTCTTCGAACATATAATACAGTCTTTGGTACCCAGGACTGCATTGTCTGTCCTGTGGAAAACGTCCTAACACCGTCATTGCACATAACTTTATCACCAACGGCAAAAGTCGTTTTTTCTGTTTTCACCAACGCCGTTTTCACAGAACCAGCAGTATCTGACGGCATGGATTTACGCAGCGTTATTTGTGTTGTATATCCGGATCCGACGGAGTGTTTTGCTTGTTTAATTATATACTTGCCGTCCCAACTACCCCATCCGGTTAATGTCACCGGAACACCGGCGACAAGTGAGGTATCTCCCGGGAAAGTAAATGTTGCGGTAAAATCGTATTTGTTGTAATACCGCAGCGTTTTCGCCGCAAGCGTTTTCGCCGCTTCAACATCAGCAACCTGTTGATATATTTCAAGGCATTGATTATCCTCATCGTCACTGTTATAGTCATCTACATATTCCGTCGCAGTAATTACGTTGCCATACGGAGTTGTGTAAGTTACTCGACAGCTTGTGTATTTGTTGCTCTCCGTCGTAGTTAGCTTATAATTGATGTAATCTTTGCCATACGTAATGGTCTTGATAGGCGGCTTATTGTCATAATCCGACTGATCGAATATAATCAATATGTTGTTTGACGTCTTAAGAGAAAACCCGGCATCATGACAAAGTTTTTGCAAAAAAGATATGTCGCTCTGTTGGTACTGCTCTACCCTTGCGTATTGCGGATCCGTCGCACACAAAAACAAACAGGTCATTCCGTTGTTTTCCGCCATTTCGCGCGCTATTCCGGACATTGTATATGATTCCCACGATTTACTTTTTATTGTCTGCCGTATTGAGTTTTTGAAAGGTAACGCAGTGCCCTTGATCGTGATTTGTGCAGGCGGACCGGAAGCGGAAATGCTGTCAAGCTCAAACTCTCCGCATTCCAACATATCGTCTTTACCGTCATTATTCCAGTTCTGGCGCACTATTGTAGCCTGTATTTTCATGCCTTTTGTAGTCGTTTCCGCCATATTTGTAACAGCGCTTGACGTCTCCAAATATGAGGCATTAACATATGCGTCCTTGCCGGAATATCTGATACGCGCCCAACCATTTGATATTTCTAATACATTGACAATTTCCCCATACGGTAATGTGCCGTACTGGCTATATGTGTCTCCTTGTCCACTGCGGACAGCAAGACCAGTTTGCGCAATAGCCTTATATTCCGGCGATGTCTGTACCGACGGCGAATTTCTGACCGCAGCCAAGGTATCATTCAACCATTTTGTAAGCCATATGGACGACCTGTCGGCGATTTGTATTTGCAGGTCGTCCGCCTCGTCCTCTTCCTTGTCAGTATAAGTGAGAGATATAAAGTATTTTGCAATTTCGTCTGTTATATCAACATTTGCAAAATATATTTTCGCGCTTGCACGCCGCGCTATATTGATTTCGCTCATCCTTGCACCTGCCTCCACGGCGGCAAAGAGTCACTGCTTGCAATTGTTGACATATCTGGTAAATCCAAATCAACACCTGCGCTGAAAATATATACATCGTGATACTTACTGTTAATGCTCATTAACATATCTGTATACGCAGTGTCACCGAGTTGTGAGTAAGCTATGCTATCCCACATATCTCCTTGCTTGGTTGTGTATCTCATGCGTATGCACCTCTTCTCGCGTCTAAACCGGCTTCGTCGAGTGCGTCAAGCACCATAGCTACAATCTGCTCACTAGCTACTTTTATATTATCGTCGTTGTCATCGGCTGCGCCCTCAAACTGAAATACAGGAGATATTGTAATTATAGCTCCGTTTGATTTTTCATACGGCTCTGCCATTATTCCTCTCGTTTCCGCGGCATTGTATACGCGTTCGCCGCCGCGGAACATTACAATTTCGGGTCCATTTTCGCCGACAAGCGCCGCACCGGGAAGGGCGTAGTCCGAACCGGTAGCATATCCCCGTAACGGTATGGATTCTCCGGCGAAATGAAAGATACTCGATATTGTCCCCATGTTCCAAGCGGCTTTGATTTGTCCTGCGACCGCTCTGGCAGAAGAAACAGCTTTCGGAGTGTTGGTTTTCAGTTCGTTTATGTACGCTTCCATGGTTAATCTCGCTGCTTCGGCGGACTCGTCGTCTAGATTCCATTCCTCAACCGCTTTTTCGATTTCATCGTTTATTTTTTCAAATTCCTCGTTATATCCGGTCGAGATTGACGCTATGCTCTCCGATACAGCCGCCATCTGTTTTTCTCGTTCCTGCCACGCTTTTACAGTTTCTGCCAACTCCGCGTCCGTCGCCTGTGCCAACCCAGCAACGGCGTTAACGCTTTCCTCACTTCCGTCGGCAAAACTTGCAATTATCTCGGCAAGTCCTTCGATGTTTTCAGTCTTGCCAAACAATGTTTCAAGGTTTTTATTGTAGTCGCTCCAGTACGTGCTCTGACTTTCCAGCGATTCATTTATCGTCTCAACACTCGTTACGGCAACTTCCGCCGTTTTTTCCCACAGCGCGTACTGTCCACTTACACTGTCATACGCAGCGTCATATGCTTCGTCATACGCAATCCTTAAATTGCTCAGTTGGTTTGTCGCCGACTCCATCAACGATGTCACGTCTTCCGTGATGTCGCCATTTTCTTCTTCAACCGTGTTCAGTCCAACCATAGCTTCGGCAAGTTCGTTGATTTTTTCTTCGTTTTCTTTTATTGCGGCGGAAGTTTCGTTTAGCTTAGCTTCGGCATCGTTGTATTTTTCCAGCGCTTCCATGCGTTCATAAAAATTAGTGGCAGCTACCACGCCTTCCGACTCATCAATATACCCACCTACATCGACAAACTCTTTGTACGCGGCATTGCGTTCGCGCTGAGCAACAGCTAAATCCTTTTCAAGCGCAGCCCTTTCTTTCATCTTTTCGATGATTTTTTCATTTGTATCCTCATACTCTCGCTGCATAAATTCAGCTTCGGCCAGTTTTTTGACAGCGTCAATCGTTTTCGGGACATTCCTCGTCAAATCTTCATATGACAGCGACAGTCCCGGAACGGCTTCGTTCAACGCATTTATTATCGCAAGCATTTCCTGTTGGTCTGCCGCGGAAATATCCGTCTGAGTGGATAGGCTTTCCAGCCTTGCTATAAGGGATTGTATGCTGCTTGCTTCCAAACGCAGCTCTTCGTCTTGTTTTTCATGCTGGGCGACCATTTCCTCATAAGACGCAATGGTCTCTTCATGACTTTTTTTGTACTCGTCGAGTGTTTGCTTATTATTCTCATACTGCTCCGACAGTTCATCAATTTGCCAGGATAGTTCCTGCGCCTGATATGATGACTCTCCATATAGTTCGCATGTTTCTTGGTATTCAACCTTGAGTCTTTGCAGTTCTTCGTATTCGGCACGAGACGCGGCAGACAATTGATCGACCTCGTCCTGTTGCTCGCCCATTGCGTCCGTCAAAGCTATAACCCCAACAGTTAACGCCGCAACAGCCGTAATTACGAGTCCGATAGGATTAGCGCTCATTGCCGCATTTAATCCTGTCTGCGCTGCCGTTGCCGCTGTAGTGGCCGTTGTCTGTGCTGTTGTAGCACCAACATTTGCGATTTTCGCCAGCGTTTCTTTGCCTATATTTATCAGACTTTTAACGCTTTCGGTATTTGACAGTTTTTTGACCGCAACATATGCCGTAAACGCTGTTACCAACAGTCCAAATTCAGCGGTTATTGCTATGATTGACTTCAAGAGAACCGGATGTTCCTGTCCGAATTTTGTTATTCCGGCTAGGATATTGTTCCATAATTTTGTTAATGCCGTCAACTCTGGGGCAAATTGTGCGCTTATTGTATTTTTGAGAGCTTGGTAATTTTTTTGCTGAAACATCAACTCGTCATCAAGCAAACACATTGTTTCAAGCATTTCTTGGTCCATTATATAACCGGCTTCGTGTGCCTTTTGCGAAAACTCATCTATCGTGCCTGAACCCGCACCGATGAGAGAATTGAGTTGCATTGCGCTGCGCCCAAGAAGTTGCATTGCGGTACTATCACGGTCCGCTTCGTTCTCCATTCTCCCAAGGGCGTCTATAACATCCCAATATACATCCATTCCGTCTCTCAAAGAGCCGTCAGTGTTTGTGATTTCAACACCAAGCTTCTTATATGCATCCGCATACGTAGCAGAACCTCGTTCCGCTTCGCCCATAGACTTGACGTTTTTTTGTACAGATGAAATAATGGTTTCAACGCTAACATCCACAAGTTCGGCTGCATAATATAGGGATTGCAGAGAATCGGTATCTATTCCGTATAATTTTGATGTTTCATCTATTTTACCAGCCCAAGCCGCTGACTCAGTAACACAATCGGCAAAACCTTGATAGATTTCTTTAAGAAGTGTCGTGATGCCTGCTGCTACAAGTGCCTCCTGTACCGCCATAACTGCCGCCGAACCTTTGTTGCCAAATTTTTCGGCTTCCTCGGCAGCTTTCTCCTGCTTATCTTTCAAGTCCTCTGTCTGTTCACCCAATCGTTGAGTTTCGGTAGAGAGGTTTGTCATATCAACACCTGCCTCGGACAAGGAATTTCCGAGTTTATCCAAGGCAGCTGTTTTTTGCGCAATGGCGGTTTCGGTTTGTTCTACCTTTTGCTTTAATTCAATTTCTTTGTTTGCAAGAGCTGAGTTGTACTCACCAGAAGCAGCCATTTCGTGTTGAACGTTCTGTAACTGTTGCTCATACAATTCAAGTTTACTTTTTGTTTTTTCTATCGACTGTTGTTGTTTTGAGTACGCCGATATATCGGATTGTATCTTATTTAGTTTTTGTATTTCGTTCTGAGTTTCGGTAAGAATTTTTTGAGCAGAAGAAAAAGTACCGTTAAAATCCTGCCCGAGCTGAGCACCAAGCTTCCATAGCATTTCATATTCCGTTTTGCTTGCCATCGTACCCTCCTACTGTTCATTTTTCGATAAATCGTTGTTTGCCTGGATCCATTCTGATAGTGACCGTAGTCTTAACGATAGCCAAAAGTTAACCGGTGTGTTATTGTTTCTAGCCATTACCAAGCATACCCGGCGTATCCATTTTCCACCGTCTCCTATTACAACTCCGACGCCAGTAAAAAACTTCTGGCCTTGCTCCTCAGCCTGTTATAGTCAGAAATCGACGCTTTTCTGAAAAAATCTTCCCCGATAGGAGTGGTACAAGCTTTTGCCGCCATACGAATAAGATATTCGCCGCTAAATGCAGGCGAAATTGCCGCCTTGCCGATACTTGCAAGCTCGTTTTCGATGTTAAGTGCATCGTCGCCTGTAAGCGATTCAAAATCAAAAGCGAGTTCGGTTATTGTTTCACCGTTATACAAAACCGGCTTTTTGAATTTATGTATATAAAGTTTTTCAACTTCTTTTTCTTCGTATTTAGTTTCATTTTCAACAAATTCTTTTTCGACTGCCATAATATAACTCCTTTTCAAATTTTCGCCCGAGGCGTTTATACCTCGGGCGTATTTTATAGATTACTGTCCGAGAGCCGAACGCACGTCCGCAAGGCTGTCGTTTCCGTTATAATCGATGTCAACATTGTTAATCGGATCATATCTTCTCACAAGTCTATCATCGATATACTCCTCGTAACTCAGGCACGCAAACTCGTCCGACGCGCCCTGCTGAGATGCAGGAGCGACAGTACCGAGAGTTTCAGTGAGCGGAGCAACCTTAAGTATATATTTGTGAGATGTAATGATGTATTTTCCATTAGTTCCATCATAGTTTTCACGTGCGACACGGCAGTCAAGAATATGCTGTCCGTGTGCGACAATTCGCCTTGAATCTTCCGGTGCGTCTCTAAAAGCTATTGTTACACGCATAGCAGATTTGTGTCCTGGTACGGCAAAATCCACATCACCGGCAACACCGAGGCCAGTAACTGTTAGAGTTTTAGCAGTAAGCGTAGGCAATGTGATATTTGCAATGCCAAGATAATTTGAGCCGTTCTCATAGACGGCACAATCCACTATACCGACATTTGTTTTCGCCATATTAACCCTCCTCGATTACTGATTGAGTGCCGCTGTGAGCATAGCGACATCATATTCCGCATACATGTTAATCTGCTGAGCAGGTACAGGAGACGCCATCTTGGTATCAAGCCTGAATTTACCGGCAAGAAGATCCGTTGTGGAATTATTATCCGGTATGTACTGTATCTGTCCGCCGTACAGTTTGCCCTCGTGTGTGAGTCCGTTAAGCCAAGCGTTAAAACTATTAACGATAGCGTCGATAAGCACTCTTGTAAGCGGCTTGTCTACATAACCCCAGTACGTGCTGACAAAAGTGTTGCATACGAAGTCAAGCATACGATTTGTGCAGATAAAATACTCTACGACGTCGGTGCTTTCTGGCCAGCATCCGGTATAATTGCCCCAGATTACCCAACCGCCATTATTTATAGCGGTGACAACACCGTCTGTATAGCTTAGCACGTCCGCCTGCGGAAGAGTTATCATCACTTCTGTTCCGTCCGAGAGACATGTTCCGGTTATAGGAACTGTTTTATTTGACGGAGATTCAAACGGTACACTCTCGTTTGCGCTGTCAACCTTTGCAATAACTCCGCAAACGATTGTGGACATATCGAATATCTTGTCACCGCTTTTTACCATAGGCCAGCAAACAATCATGTTTGAGTCGGTATATCCGTTTGTTGTTTTTGCGGTGATTACATTCTCATAGCTGTCCGCGCCCGATGACGATGTATCAATATCGACTACCGCCTTAGCGCGATAAAGTCCGTTGATACTCGGTGCCTTAGCCGCCATTACAGCCGCGACGTCCGAGGTCGATGACCAGCCGGGAGCGCAAATCAAATCGGGCACTACGCCGATAACAGATTTACACATCTCAACAGTTTCAACAGCGTCGGAAATATCGTCCGCTGTTATATCCTCAGGGTTAGCCTTGTCGTATGCCACGCTTAGCGTTACCTCTGCGTAGCTTATGCTATCCGGCTGAAGCTCGATGTAAAAATTCCCTTCATCATAGTATGTTTTGTAGTCGGTATCTTTAACAAGTGTTGTCTCCTGCGATGAGCCCGCCTTGATTATAAGTGACTCATTGTCGATTACATCGCCCGGCAGAGTTACAACATGGTCTACCACGTTATGCGACTCCGCACTTACGGAGGTCTTGTGAGTTGCTGGGTCATAGACATTGTAAAAAATTGCGGGCGACATTGCAAAAAGTTTGAAATGCGAATAAACAGCCTGGCAAAGATTCCACTTCGGAGCACCGTCCACAGCTCTCCACTCGTCGCTGTATCCGCCAAGCTCGACAGCCTCATTATATGTAGCAACAAGCTGCGGCTTGCCGACAAACCCCTTTCCTTGATGGCACGGCCAAGCGCCGATAAAAAACGGTATACCGGACGCAGCGGTCCGAACGGTTGTAAACGATGTTTCACTTTTGTACGTATTAACACCGTGGTTAATTGCCATACGTTTTCCTCCTCACTCAGACAGCAAAGTCCGATATGCTATGCTCAGACTGTTGCCGCCAATTCTAATTTTATTTTTTGTTTCCGCGATTTCTGTACTGCGCACAACAAGTGCGGCTATTTTAGGATATTTCGTTACCGCCACAGATATCTTTTGCAGTACGTCTGTTTTTGTGCCGCGATATATGCTGCCGTTTTGGATTACACCCTTTACGGTCGGACCTATGTACACGTACACAGCACTTACATCGCTTGTTGTTTTTAGATTCTTCTTAGATGTACTCATTTTGCACCCCTTTTCGTAGAATTTCAGGCAGATAAAATGTGCAGGTTATCTCTGCACCATAGTATGGCGCCGTATCATCTGTATATACGAGGCTTTCGATTCCGTTTTCGACGTCCAGATGATATTGATCACCTACTACCACGTCCTTCATCAGCTTGTGCTCCACACAATCCATGACGTTAAGCAACATTGTCGATCCTACTTGTTCATCGTCGCTGTAAACGCAAAAAATAATACGCACTACTGCACTATTTTCTGGTTCAATGCCTTGTTTTTGCCGTCCCTGTACGTACTGTATAATCATATACGGTGCTTTTTTCTTGTAGTCATTGCTGTCCGGCAAACGCATTTTATAGACATCTGGCGGGCGCGTTTCTACGTTTGTATCGCCCTTTTGAACTGCCGTAGGCAACATTAGGTGCTCTGTCGCCTCAACGCATAGATTTTTCAAATCTTCAAGCAGTTTTACTCGTGTCATTTTCTCCACCCATTAAGTATTGCGGTTATCTCGTGTTCTAACCGGCTGTCAAATACTTCTCTCAGCTTATCTCCCATCTCCTGCTCAACGTCATCATTGGATGACATCATCTGTACAGTTGACGGACCAAATAGCTCTTGCACCGGCAGTCGCTTCTTCCCAACTCTCTCATATAATCCGACATGTGAACCCATCGACGCAGAAAATACGTGGTCAAGCGTTGATCTTTCCGAAGATCTCATTACGCGTGTTACTACCCTGCCGTCACGTGATACACGAGTGTCGAATTTGATGAGAGGTATGTGATATCCGCAAAATTCAATTTCCGCTGACGTAGAGCCAGCTGTTGTTGTATAATGCTTCTTGGTCTTTGTGTAGCTCTTAAAGTCTCCGGCCTTTACGTAATACTCTTTGCCAACCGCCTGTGCAGCATAAGCTTCCGCACTTTGAGCGGCTCTTTTTAATGCTGATCCAATGGCTTTTTCAGCGCCACGCGGAAACCCGGCCAGTATTTTTTTTGCTCTGTCGATAGATTTTGATCCGATATCGTCTACAAGCGTAACGTCCGCAACGTTTTTGCCGGTCTCATGCGGCATACGATATACGTCACTCATTCATCTGTCGCCTCCAACTCTAAGACAATCATACCCATTGCACACCTGGAACTAACAACAGCATATCTTTTGAAAAACGGCTTTCCGAGAGCTGTGCCGTCATCAATCTGTATCTGTTGCCCCTGTTCAGGTACGTTGGAATCCATATCCGCTAGTGATATGTGTGCAACTACGGACACCTGATATAATCCTTGCATACTGTCCGCTGACGGTGTCGACATTTCAGATTCCTTATGCTTTGTGAGCAATATTTTTATATTCTCATATGTACAGCCATTGTATATAACCGTGTGTAGATCAGCAAAATCGTCAAGGCTGAGGAAAACGCTCGAATTATCCGACTCTACAATATCACGCAAGCTCATATCGGATCACTTACAGTCAGTTGAGGAGGATTGTCGCTGCTAAAATACTCATCCAACGCTTCAACCATTTCCTCTTTGGTTGTGCCAACTTTGTATGTTATCCCGCACTTTTTAGCAATTTCGCGTAATTCATCTGCTTTCATTTTGACACTGTATTTTATACTTCTTTCCTCAAGAGAGAGCACCTCTTTTTCTGACATGGATTCTTGTGTCTGCTTTATACTTTCTTCTGCAGGAGCGGTTGCAACTGCTTTATTATCATAAACGCCAACGCCGAGCGAAACAAGGCGTTCCGCTTCGGCATTTTCCACTTCGATTATTTTTCCCGGCAGACACAATTTGTTTCTTCCATTTGTTCTCACTCCGTACCCACCGGATATAATTTTAACTTTTCGCATACATTCCTGCTCCTTTCCGGTAACGCTTAGGATACTACGTTTGCGGCGTAAATGTACGGGCAATAATTTCTCGGTGCCGCCAGAGGACGAGTACCAAGACGGAATATTCTTATATCGTTCTTCTGGTCAACGACAAGCTTGGGAACACGGTCTGCGACGAAAGTAGAATACTCGGATGAGCCATATGGGATCTGGGTAATCTGTCCGTACATCATATGGCCGCACCCGGGTGCTGTTACCATCGCCGAGGTAGCCGGGAAATACGGAGTGTCCTCTCCGTTATCATCTTCATAGCTTTCAGACACGTCCCAAAGAGTGAGCAAAAAACCTCCGAAGTTAAGCACACCCATGCGTGTAACTCCGGGGTATGCTATGTTTTGATCAATAGTACCGGTAATTATACCAGATACACGGTCGAGTAACTCTCTGACTTTTTCAATGTTGAGCACAGCGTCCGCAACGTCGGAGCCTAGAATAAGATCTGCGCAAGGCAGTCCTCTGCGAGCCAACATTTTGCACATATTTTTCACGTCTCCGAAAAAATCTCCGTCTGCACCGTTCCAAACATTTGACACGGTATAAGTATGATCTGACTCGGAATCAAAAAAGTTGATCTGATTGATATCACCCTTTGTATCCTTGTCAACATATTCCTGCATAGTGCATGCGTTATTGATCATCGTTTGAGCTGCCATCCATTCCTCGCGACGTCTGATACGTGCATCGAGATCCTGCATGTCATCGAGCAACAGTCTTGCGGCTCTTTCAGCAGGAGTGGAACCGGGATACATTGCCTCTCCGAACCCTCTCACTGACAGCTCGTCAATGGTCAAGACTCTTGACGGCGCAATGTATGCCGGCTGATATTCGTGGATACTGTATCCTCTGCGGCCGACCGGAATGTCACCGGCACGAGGAGCGACAAAACAAGCCATGCGTCTGTCACCCTTGCGGTATTCTGTCAGCACCTTGTCCGACGCGAATAAATCATTCGCTCCGGTCGGAAAATATCTGTCTTTGAAAAATGATGTCTGAGGGACAAGTTCCTCTGCAATCGCCATCAACACATAGTTGTCGAGAAAATTAATTGTCGCAGGCATTATTATTCCTCCTTAGTTCTGCGCCGCTTTGAAAACAATATTATATTTTCTCAGCGCGTCTTTGTCATCAGCAGTTATTACATAATCCTCTTTTACGGTGATTTTGTTGGGATCAAAACATCCTGCTGTGTATACAGTCATATCAACATCGTCAGATGTGCCGACAGTAACGTCGTCCGTCAATATACACGTTGGTGTAAGTGTTTCGCTCGATCCCGCCGGCGTTCCGAGGATAACGAGTTTGTTGTCACCGCCAGTACCGGAAGACAGCGCCATTATTGTGCCGCGTGTATAGGTTGTTTCGACAGATCCTTTGCGTATTGTCATGCCCCTAACCTCAATCGCCGGCACTACGTCGGTAATAAGTCCGTCCGGAATCATTTCACCGATTTTGCTAGATAAATTTGCCATGATTAGTCCTCCTTCTTTTCGTGGAACATGCTTTTGATTGCTGCACGGGCATCATTCAGCAAATCCTCTGCGGTTTTGACTTTGATATCGTCCGGCACATTTGCAGCCGCCGTGACTTCGTCAGCGTTCGACTCTTTTCTGTCCTCAGCAAGTGCATTCATAAAGTTTGCACCGATCTTTGCGGCTTCTGTCGCTGCACGATATGTCATTTCCTGCGCTGTGCAGTGTGTAGTGTACTTTGCCGCTCTCACTGTCGCCTCGTCGAACAGATGCGCAATCTCATCTATTTCTGCCAAACGCTGACGTTCCGCTTCTACTGCCTGGTTGGTCGCAGACGTCTGTTCGGCACGCATATCCGCCTCCACCTGAGCGGCAAGCTCCGGATTTTCCGCTCGGAGCTCTGACAAATTTTTAGCCATAGAGTAATTTCCCCTTTCGATTTTTCCGGTGTCACCCGGTGTAGTTGTTTTTATAACATCACCCTGAGGTGTAGTTATTGTAGGTATTATATCCGGTATCGTTACGCCCTTTGCCAAGTGTAGAACTTTGTTTCCGGCAATTATTGTTTTTCTGTTGGCACTTGCGACTATCTGCATATTGTTATCGCTTTCGGTCAATTCATCGCAAAATCCTTTTTCTACAGCTTCGCGACCGGTTAAAAACGTAGTGTCTGACATCATGTGCCTTATCACCGTATCGCTCAGATTTGTCTTGCGTTTATATATTTCAACCTGCGCGTCATCCCATGCGTTGTTCTGCTTGGCAATCGATAAAAGCTCGTCAGCGTTGTATCCCCCAAAAATAAACGTCCAGCATTTATGTATCATGAAAAGTGAACTTGGATATATCATCACCTTATCACACGCACATGCAATATGTGTCGCCGCCGACATTGCAACTCCCTCTATTACGGCAACAAGCTCTGTACCGTTTTCAGACATTTCACGGAGCTTATTATGGATAAAAAGCGAAGCGGAAGCATCGCCGCCGAATGAATCAATATGCAGGGTGATTTTTTTACAATTTTGCAGACGCGCCAAGTCCGAAATAAAATCGTCCTTGACAATGTAATTGCCCGGCGCAGGTTCTCCTGTCCACCAGTCGACAGGCTGTGACTCTACGACATCGCCGTACATCTCAATATCGGCTTCGTCGCCGGTACCCTTGAAACTGTACGCTATGCGTTTAAAATTGATTTTGTTATTCATCGCTTACCCCTCCGTTTGTTGCAGGATTTCCGAATCTTTCTTTTTCCCTCATTACGACCTCTGCGTTTTCCATCCAGTCGCCGCCGTAAGATTCTCGTGTTACCTGTTCGTTTGTTTTCCAACCGTTAGCCACCAATATCATATTGGCGTTCGCCTCTTTTACCGGGTCAAGATGCGTCTGCGCCGGACCGTCCCACCTTGATGCGCTCCATGCGTGTCTGATGAGAGGATTATCAAAAAATCCCGGCGCCTTTATTCGTCCAATCGCGACAGCTTCGGCTAACCACACTTTATATACCGGCACGCAAAAATCAGTAACAAACCACGACCGTTGCATTTTGATTGATTCCCATGCTTCTTCAAGCGCGCCTTTAGCAGCTGAGTATGACGAATTAAACTCTTTCATCAATATGTCATACGGTATCTCTGTCGCCGCGCCAATCATACGACATATGGACTTTACGAAATTGTCAAATCCGGCAGTAGGTACGTTCGGATTTCCAAGTGTCACAGCTTCGCCTGGAGCAAGATGGTTTATTGTTCCCGGACCCATTTCGTACTCATTTTCACTTGTCGAAATATTTGACTGTTGCTCATCCGCTGTGCCGACCTCGTTAAAAGGAAAGTCCGTCGTATCAGTATTTGTGGTAATCCATGCCGTTAGATAACTTTGAACAAGCGCTGCAACCAGTTCACTCTCGGTGTACCGCCGCAACTGCAAAAGAGATTCAATTACCGGAGCAAGATACGTTACGCCTCTGTACTGTTCGGGACGTTCTGCGCTCATGATATGCAGTATATTTGGCAGTCCTGTTTTTTCGCCTACCGCCTTAACTCTCGTCCACTGCGGAACACCGTCGCCTGTTATCTGATTAGGATATTTGTCGCATATGTAATACGCGACTACTTTTCCGGTTTTGTCAACCTCAACACCGTCGTGTATCAGATTGCCGTTGTCCTTGTTTTTCCCCTCAGTCTGCCCTGCCATCGGAGATATTGCGGCATCTTTCGGCGTACTGATTCTGTCCGCCTCAATAAGATGTAGCCGAAGACTATACGGATTATACGGATTCGGTTCACTACGTTTTAAAAGTACAAATACATCTCCGGTCATCAGCCACGATTTTAACGCTAACTGTTGTAATTCGTATATATTATTAAGTCCGAGTGCGTCGCAGTTCTGTTTATTTTCGCACCACAGCCGCCATTCCGCCTCCGTGTCTGCCTGCCATTTGCGGATATAATCTTCTGACAGTCCAAGCACATTATTTTTAACTACGCACTTCATGTGCAGTCCGGTTCCGACGCATTTTGTCCTGCTGGTATTGATAGCTGCCGCAGCAATAGGTGACGCCATAAATAACATTCTCGCTCTTTGCCGCAACGTCATATTGTTAAAATCAATATCTTCTGTCGGCGCTCCGCTCTGAGCGATAAATCCTTTTAGCGCTCTTTTTGTTTGACTGGCACCGGCATCGCTATATCCTTTTGCTTTAGGTTTTAAAATATTTTTCACTTCATACCTCCGTTTATAAACGACTCAAGACGGCAAGGAGCCAACCGTCTCAAATCGTAGCACCAAGCCCTGAGCAAGGGCGAGTACCCATTAAATATCTCTCGGTATTACACCGACAGCTTTCCGCGGACTTCTGCCGCACATTATAGCTTTATACTCTTCACGTTTTCTTATCGCAGTATCAAGCTCGGCCGAAATTCGGTCAAGGTCGAAACGCGTGAGGCTACGGTCATCAATGGTATAGGATTTTACACCACCACTGATAAGCGCTTCCTGCGCCAATGTCAGCTTCTCCACCATCTTGTCAAAATGGTTATATAATTTTTCTGCCTGTACTCTTGTCATTTTTCCACCTACCATTCGTCATACATTCTGTTAATGTTACTTTTGCGTTGTGGTTTTGCAGTGCGAGAGGGCGTTGCAACAGTCGTTTGTATATTCGCCTGCGTTCCTTTAATTTTTCGCTCAATCGCATCATAGTCAGGCGATAATGCCTTCGCGGCGGCAAGGGCGTAATTTCTACAGTCTAACGCTTCGTTTCGTTCGTGTCCCGGTATTTTTTCCCACTGCCAAGGATTACGACGTCCTGTCTTATATACACGGTGTTCGGATAATAGTCCGTTAAAATACGCTGTTCCGTAATCATCGCGCCGCGGAAAATGACAATACCTGCGACCGGGAGTTTGTACTTTTAAGTTATCATTGATAAGCTGCTTTCCGGAATCAACACCGATTTCGTAACACCACGTTTGTCCGATAGCTTTACCGTTAACAACGATTTTCTGCTTTTTCGGCGGTGATGTGTACGGTACGCCGTCACCACCACGACCTTTTATAGCAAATACTCTTTTTGCAAATCTATCACGGCATCTCATTCTGACGTCCTGTGTAAAATGTCCGCCTTCGTCCACAAACGTCAAAGACACTGGAAGCTTTACTCCGTTTGAAAAACTATAATGTTTGTCGATTATCGCATCTAACGCATCCCATGTTTCGTCCGCGTCCGGTCTGCCCATTATGTACCCTTTCGCAATTCCCCACGTTTCTCCGAAATGTCCGTGTCCGACGACCTCATACTCAAGGCGGTCGTCCTGTGTATCTACTCCGCAGGTCAGCAACAATACGCCTTCCGGAAGTTCCGCAGGATAATCTTCTCGTCGTGCTATAATACTGTCCTCGTCCTCAATGTCGCCTCGGTCTTCCCACAGCAAACCGAATCGTGTATTATACACGACCTGCATTTTTTTACTGTTACCGATAGCTTTAAGATACAAAATTATCGTTGACGTCCACGACGCCCAGGGAGATATCCAAGACGACAGCCAAAACGAGCGCGTACCGTGTGCGGTGAGTGCTTCAGGATTTTCCGCTACCCATTTTGACGGCTGCTTTTTCATTTCCGCCTCAGAAGATACTCCACCGCAACTCGGACACACATAACACAAATTACTGATTTTATACGTGATGTCGATTCCGACCTTTGTCTCTTCTTTATCAAAACGGATATTATCAAAAACAATTTCGTTGTACTCTCCGCAGTGCGGACATTTCGTTTTCCAACGCTCTTTGGTACCGTCGGCGTATGCTGACTCAATAGCACTTGCTCCCTTAATTGTCGGGGTGGATACTTCTACCGATTTCGCGTTGTAAAAAGTAATCTGTCTTGCTGTCGCAAGTTCCCACGGATCTCCTTCGTTTCCCGCTGACTCCGCCCAACGGTCGCGCTCATCGCCGAAAATATATCGAATAGGCTTTGAAGCCAGTGCGTGCGCTTCGGTTGAACCGCACATCGTCAGTATTCCGCCGGGATATGTTTTTTGCAAAATCGTATTTGCGCTGTCCCTGCTTTTGGGATCAGCTACCTTTGCTTTGAGCGACGGACAATCTCGTATCATCGGCGCAATGCGGAGTTTAGAATATTCCTTAGCGTCAATTGTTGTTGGATGTACGAAAAGAATCGAGCCTGGATCCTGATCTATAATATATCCGAGCATATTATTGATAGTTTCGGATTTGCCGACCTGTGATGACGATACAATAACAATATGCCGCACACGTGCGTCGTTAAACGCATCCATTGGTTCCTTGAGATACGGCGTTCGGCTTGTCCTCCATTGTCCGACTTCCGCAGAGCTCTCAGCTGACAGCCGGCGCTTTTTATCCGCCCACTCTGATACAGTCAGTTTTTCCGGCGGTTTCATACGAGAGATGGCAGGAGAGATAGCATTATTTAATCGCTTTACATCACGCTTCTTCATCTTCGTAATCGACAGCCGTATCCATTTTCATACGCTCGCGGACTCTTTCTTCATATTTGGCAGAATCATATTTGTAGTTCGATAATTCTTCCATGACTTTGTATATTTCAGCTCGGATAATCTCGGAAGCTTCTGCCGGGTCTTTTGCGGCAACTACATCTACGGAAAGTCTGCCGGGCAGAGCGAGTAAAGCTCCACGAATCGCAAAAATCAAATCCTCTGTCATGGCGCACACGTCCTCCGACCGGTGCATTTTTCCTTGCAGTTCATCAGCCTGTAACGATGCCATTGTAGCCTTCGCCTTTTTGAATCTGACTTCTTCTACTCTGCGTGCTTTTTCTATTTTTTTATCGTCATCGCTCTGTTCGTCCAAACGGGAATCAATCATGTCAATATAGGCACTCATCGTCGGCGCCATTTCGTAAAGTGTGCCGAACGAGGTTTTTTTCTTTGCCAGTGTTCCCTGACTTGTAAGTTGTCCTATCCATTGATTTGATTTTCCAGTAATGGCGCATATGTCAGCGGTTTTCACAAAAACAGGAGTGCCTGCTTGTAAAACATAAACCGCTCCGTCTTTTACAACGGCAATATCACTTGACTTAGCCACAAACAAACGCTCCTTTCTTTGTGGTTGAGCGATTACCACCGTTTTACGCTACTTATCAATCGCCCGAAGTTTTTCGCAACCTGGTATGCAGGATAAAAATGGTTTTGGAGCTGACGATAGGACTCGAACCTACACTCTGACGCTTACAAGGCGACTGCTTTACCCAATTAAGCAACATCAGCAAATCTCTCGTCTGTCCGAGATGTCAACCGTCTCTCCGATTTGCCGTTTAAGAAAGGAAAGAGATATTTTTATGCGAAAATGCAAAGCATTATGTGTCTGGACTCCCACCATTCCACGCATAATGACACATAGTCCCACCCACTTTATTTAAAACTTTTTGTAATAATTATTACAATTAAACTTCCCAAAAAACGCATTGGTAACTATGCGAAATTTGGGGTTAGCAAGCCCGCAGTTGATTATTTCGCTGTCACAGTACCTTTTGCCTCAAAGCTTAGTCAACAGCTCCGCTTTGCTGTATTCTTTTGTACCCTTTGACATCATAGCCAAGAAGTCCTCTTTAGAAAAATTCGACAGTCTGAAAACCTCTTCTGTTCTCATTCCAAGCTGCTTACTTATCTCATCTACTGTCTTGCCGTCTTCCATCAGTCTTTTAACTATTGCTTTCATCGGCTCAAGTAAATGAGTTCCTCTCGCTCGGTTATGTGTAACAGTTCCGTATACATCTTCGGATTTATCTTTATGGTCTACCACAACAACCGGCACTTTTCCGCCGAGTATACTTTTCAGGAGTTCTTCTCCTGCCACCGTCCACCTGTGAAATCCGTCTATGATTGTATAATCCGGACGAACCACAATAGGAAGTGTCCATCCGTTTGTAAGGATGGACTGTGTCAAAAGCTTCAGGTTTTCCCTGCTAACCTTATTCGGGTTATAGTCATTTGGTTTCAACTTTTCTCTGTCAACCCATTGTAACGTACCAAGCGGAGCAAATACATCATGATGTTCAGCCATTCAAAACGCCTCCTTTCTGGAAGCGTTTCGCGTATTCAGCATAGTGGCAAAACACATCTTGATATATTGCTCGCAATGTGCGCATCTTAGGATCACCTGCAACAAGACCATCGTACATCTTGCGATAATCTTTAGGTCTTGCGACTCCCTCAATTTTGATGTACGCCCTGCGATATTGCTCTGCTATATACTTTTTATGTTTGGTATCAAAGTACATTTGCGGATTGTTAATAAGCATATCCACAAGAAGCACTCGATAATCTTTGTTATCTTCGCCCTCTAACTTCTGTCGTGTCCGTGTTGTCCGTCCGAACATTTCGCTGTCCCAATACAGTGCGGCAAGATAAGCGTTAGGCTCTCTCCGTATTACCCTCTCCATGAGGTCCGGATAATACTCGTTCATGCGGACAAGACAGCCGGCTGTGTCGGAAGAAAAGAACTGCGATACTCGGAGCTGATTCTTCGTCATGCCTGACTGCCACATGTACAGATATATGTTCGGTATTTCCGTGTGAGTGTCATACAGATATTTCCATACGTCTGATGTTTTCCAATCGTATATCGGATATATCTGTCTTTTGCCTGTAATACCCCGAGCACCCAAATTGAGAGCTGCCATATATTGTAGACGTTGTATTGATTCGGCAGCTCTCACCCCGGATAATACTATGCCGTCTTTTGTCACCCTCGGAAGGAAAAGCTGGTATGTGTCAGACCTCGCCTTGAGTGCAGGATCATTGCGTATAGCAAAAGACGGAGGCTGTCTTACCCACACATCGCTTTTGTACCTGTCCCAACAAATATATGATTCATCCGAAGACAGTTGATTGAAGCAATTGAAGTGTCTGACCTCCAGACAATACCAATTGAATTTCGCACCGACAAGCAAAAACTTTTTTCGCCATGCCTTGACCGTTTCTTCTATGCACGGAAAAATCGCTTCTTCGTCGATGAAAATTACCGTCAGCTGCGACGCGCTTATTTCGCCCGAAGCTATCAAAGAATAAACTATATTCGCAACACATAGGCTATCTTTGCCGCCGGAAAAGGACATATAAACCGGCAAGCCGTTTGCGAAAACATTCTTAACTCGTTTTCGTGCCGCCTCGATTACGTCCATGTTGGACTTGATACGTTTCACAGCCATATGAGTTCACCGCAATGAGGACACTTAACACTTTTGCGGACCTCATTTGATTCCTCTCTGTCGCTCTGAGCGCTGCATTCGCTTGTTGCAACGGCTGTTTCCTGTCGCGGTAATGTTTCCGCCTGCTCATACTCCATTGACGGTTCTTCTGTGCGTTTGGCGCTGTTTATACGTTCGATATCATCTTCGTCGAGTTTTCCATAATTCGATAGTATATCCGACGTTTCATCAGCATCTTTAACAAGCGACTGCAAAAACTCTTCGTCATATCCAGGTATATCGAGGTCATCTTCGAGCTCTTTGATAAAATCGTCAAAAGCTGATATATCATCGACGCCAAGATTGAAAATCCTGTTGTCCGCAAGCATGAGCTTCTTCTTATCCTTTTCGGATAAGTTTTTCATCACAAGACAATCAGCTTCTTCCCAGGATAACGCAAGGAGAGATTCATACAATCCGTTGCCGCACAAAATAACATTATCTTCATCGACCACAATAGGACGTATCTGTCCAAACATCTCAACCGAACGCTTAAACTCTTTTATCTGTTTGTCCGCGTGCATTCGCACGTTGCGTTCAGGACGTTTTAGCTCTGATAACTTTATTTTCTTAGTATTCACTTCTTCTCACCCCCTTTCAAAAAGAGGTGAGCGGATTCAATCTTCTCTGCAGCAGTTTCCACGATAGATTTGTCTATGTCGTATATTTCCTGCCAAGCATTATTGAGCGATCCTGTCCACTGTCTCGCCGGCCATGGATGAGTACCGCACAGATATCCATTCTTCCAATCGTAAATAGGCGGCAAAGGCAATTTGTTATAGTGAATATACGCGAGAATATCCTCGTGCGTCCAGTCGGAGAGAGGGCTGTATCTTGTTACGCCTTTGCTGTCAGTGTAAATATTTGTACCCTTGCCGACATAGTTACCATCAGCCTTACGTCTGCCAAGTATCATAATATCTTTGTTGTGCTTTTTGAAATATTGCCTTTGCGCTGTGTGCTGGACGATGGAAAACCATCTTCCGGCTTTTGAGCTGTCCCGTGGAAACAGCATATCCTGATGTTTTGATAACCAATCGATATCAATACCAACGTTGATTACTTCACATTTTTCAGGCATGTTCTCCAATATCCATTTCATAAACGCCGGATATTCAAGATTACAAATACCAATCATACAATCGGCAATGCCGGCATCACTGCACAGTTTGCCGAGGACAATACTGTCCTTACCACCCGACCATGCATAGGCAGCGCTTTTTCCGGCGGTAGTCATCTTGATTTTTTCAACCGTCCATTCGGAAAGAGTGTCAATCGATTCACGGCTTACAATTTCTTCGATATGTGCCGCCGTTTCAATCCAATCCTCGTTTTTTACGTATTGCTTTTTTCCGAGAGGTTTTATTGACATTTAATCGCCCCCTTACGAGATGCAACTAAAGCAATAACTCCGCTCATAGCCAGCGTTGCCAAACTGCCAATCGTTTTAACAGCCGCAATATTAAGTATATTTCCGACAGCAAAGACCGGAAGTCCTATCAAGAGCGAAGCAAGAATTCCATAAAAAACTCCGTCCGCATTCAAGCGTTTACCAAGCAAAGTGATAACAGTCGGCATCAATGTCGATGCTCTGAGTGTACCGTAAAACAAAAAAAGATGTGTTACAGTCAGCCCCGGGATGTATGCGATTAAGTTGCTGACTATAAGCAACAAAATCATTGTTTTACGAGAAAAACTGATATTATCGGCATTTTTTAACTTGTCTGTAATTTGCCAGTCTGTTGTCATTGCCGCGGCAGCGCATAAATTACTATCAACCGTAGACAGCAGTCCGGACAAAATCATCATCAAAAACGGAACGAGCACCCATCTGGGGAGAATAGATAGTACAAATTCCATATTTACCATGCTTACATCCTGT
Organism: Clostridiales bacterium; assembly: GCA_003343885.1. GTDB lineage: Bacteria > Bacillota > Clostridia > Oscillospirales > CAG-382 > UMGS882. The sequence continues at coordinate 28,808 of QAKH01000117.1, forward strand.
GCTAGGAAGCCACTGCCTGCGGCGATAAATCCTATACCACCCATAGCTATCGGAACAAGTGCAAAAACAAGCGCTCCGACGAGGAACGCTTTTCCAATCTTGTCTTTTTTTATCGCGAACGCCCGCTGCCAAAAACATTGATCTCCGAACGGGCCGGAGATAAGTCCTATAGCTGTCGGAAGTCCAAAGCCTAAAAAAACAGCTAAGCCAGTTTCCGAGAAAAGAGACGTATAATCACCCGATATAGCTCCAAGTCCCGAAAAAAGCGTATCAATGCCGCCCGATTTTAAGAGACACCAAGGCGCTATTATTGCTCCGCCGATTAGAATAATGCCAAGCTGTAAAACGTCTGTTGCAACAGAAGCTTTTAGGCCAGAAAAGCGGGAATAAGAATACGCTATCGCCGAAAGGATAATTGTAACTATCCAAAACGGTATACCAGTTATATTCGATAGCATTTTCCCCCCTGCAATAAGCTGTACCGCCGTAGACAGAACAGCCAATGCGCCAAGTTGGAATGAATATGCCTTGTTGACCTTTGGAGAGTTGTATGTCTTAGCCATAAAGCCGGTTAACGTGATCCCCTCGGGGTATTTCGCCCTGATGCGTTTTGCAAATGGAATGAAAATAATTAAACACAGCACATTCGGTACGAGAAACCAAAAGATGCCTGGAATACCGTTTGTGTATGCTTTTTCTGCCGATACGAACAGCGATGGCGCCCAAATCCATGTAGCTGCGATGCTCATAGCTCCGACAAGTCCACCAATATTTCGGTCAGCGACGTGGAAACTCACTGTGTTTTTTGCTTTTTGTGTGAATATCAATGTTGCTCCCAACATAATAACCGCATACATGATAATCACTATGATACCTGTCATTAAAGTATCCTCCTTTTCGTTTTACGCCCGCTACTTCCGTTGGCGTACAGAAGTCCGGTGCAAGACCATAACACAAGGAGCGATGCTACGGCCGAGAGCCTCCTTTCCGAAAAAGATACCGCCCGCTACTTCCGTAACGGACGGCTGGCTTTGATTAGATTTTCACGTTACTATTCTACCTCATCTATTGTAAAATAAACCGCCATTATTACGCCACTATTACGCCATCTTACTCCGCAATTAACATATAGGCCAAATGCTCAATTGCCTTTTTACGTTTACGGTCTACGTTGCGTTGACTGTAATGTAACGCTTCCATGAGTCGATATGTCGCACCGGATCTCAAATTTCCGCTCATGTAAAACTCTTTGACAATCAGCTTTTCATCGTTTGATAACCTCGCCCACGCAGGCTCAAACCAACTCATGTATGTAATTGCTTTGTCATAGCGCTTTTTCAGGCTGTCTATCCTGTCTAACTGCGATATGATTTTGTCCTGCGTTGCCGATGGATTATGTCCGCCGCCCGGCATGCCGGACAAGTTGGGGGATTTTGGAGAGGACATAGAATCATAAGCGTCTTTGATTTTGTCAGGTGTCACGCTTATTATGTCTTTCATTTTGTCATAATCCTTTATTGCCAAAATCGTCGCATAGTTCTTGTTTTTACCAGCTTTCTGCAGGTACTCAATAGCTATCAATGTAATCTCCCCTTAAAAATAATTTTTGCCAAACCTAGCCCGAAAATCATCTGTCGTCCATCCGTAGTAATCCATAGCTAACGCCTGTACACTTGCTTTCAGAGCTTTATCAACATCACAGTTTTTATGTACAGCATCGTTTCCGAAAATATGACACCGCGAATGGCACAGGAAGACTTTCAATCCATATTTTTCTGATATCTTGCGGTTCGGACCGCCAAACACGTGATGTTCGTCCAACGGATCCGCTCCGCCGCGTCTGCCGCAAAGATAACATCTTGATTTGTCAGACTGAATTATACTTTTCATGCAATATCCTCGACCCAACATGGATAGCATACCGTTTTCATTCGCTCACCGCCTTTATCGAATCACGAATTTCGGATATGGATTGTCCCTTTTTTACCCCGACCATTATGGAAGGTGGAGTAGGCATATCCTGTTTTTGAGATTTCCAAAGATGCAGACAATTCGGAACATTATTTACATACTCACTTTTCGCAGGATGATACTGTATTACCACTTCATCTTCACGAAAAAACATATCTTTCAACCTGCACATATCATTCCAATCGGGAGTGATTCTTCGATTGTACGGCGCAATGCGTTTTCTTCCCAACCGGATATACGTTGTTCAAAAAGGTCAGCTTGTTCTTCTATGTTCATTTTTTCACCTCTCAAAATGGCAAGTCCTGTACTCGCAATGTACATTTTATTTCCTTGAAAAGCGTAACAATTGCAATTGTTTCTTCTTGAGAAAAAACTACTATCATATCGTCGTCTTCCCCAGTTCCATTTGTCATGCGTAATGTAATACGCCCATCAGAATTAAAACTCGCTTGTACCCTTCCGCACTCTTCGGTTGTGTCTTTTGTGGCTGACATTTTGCGTTTAATTATTTGCATTTCTTATTCCTCTCTTTCAACGCTTTTTCCGCTTCTTCTCGGGTTAAAAATACGGTTTTGCCAAATTCATTTATAGGAATGTCACATCCCGTAGTTCGAATCATCTGTATGCTATTATCTGGTTTCCCTTGAAAAGATGGATGCCCGATAAAAAATGTCCTTACTTTTGCGCTAAATACGCCGCGAACAGAACTACAAGTCCAAAGGACATCCCCAACCTTGCACGGCAACTCAACAAATCGGCTTTTGTCTTTGAAGTTGTTACACACTTCACGTCCTACGATTTCTCCATTTGGCTCGTGATAAGTTAGTTCATAGCATACATCGTAATGCACGCAATCTTTACACTTCGGGCGAGAACATTCTGCTCCCACCCTGATACATTGTTCATCAATAGGTTTGCCTGTTTCTTCCAACTTTGAAACATCAGCCATTCGCACCACCCCCAATAAAATATTTGTATTTCCTTAACGGAAACTCGTTTTTTCTGCCAATAAGTAATGGTTTTAATATTTCTTGCAATTCAATCAATTTCTGTCTTGTTTGTGGATAATCATTGAGCCATATTTCCAATTCAATCGGTTTTGCACTAAAACACAAAGCACACCCATCTCTTTTGCTATATTTGTAATGTGGAGAATATGCGTTCCGTTTCAAACAAAACTCTTTTGCCATATCTTCTGTGATTTTTTCTTCAACCAACACAGAACGAGTAAAATCGTCTAATTTTCCGTGTCGCTTTGTTTCGTCATAAGCAATAGCTAAATCAAGAAAATCAAAATCGCCCACATCACAATTTGCAACGGCTTTTATTTTGCTATCTCTACGAAAACCACAACAATTTATATACGGATAACCTTTTACTTGCCCCTTAAATATTCCGCTTTTTGATATTGATAAACAATAATCCCAATAGGTTATTCCCTTTGCAAGAAAAACCTCTGCACCCATTTTTTCAAATGTTTCTTTTTGTCGCAAAATAAACTCAAAATGCTCTTAGTTTATAAGCGGAATGTCATCCGTGAAATACGGAACATAACAAACCGCTTTTACTTTATCGCCTTTTTCTATTCGCTTGTATGTTGCACAAGTGCTGTCTTTCCCACCACTCCAACCGATTTTAACTATATTCTCCACTTAATCACCGCCTTAATCTTCAATAAGTTTAGCAACTAATTGTATAAGACAAATTAAACAATATACCGAAAAACAAATCCAGTAGCCAACACCTGCTTTAATTGTTGCTCCTATAATCGCAAATAATACTACGCTCACTTCTCCCCAGCTCTTTCTTTTGGTGTACCATAACTACAAAAATCGTTTGCATTTACTTGATATTCGTTGCCATCTATACGCATACAAAATCTCATTAACTGATTGTTCCGCTTTGTGCGTTTCTCATAGCAACGCTTACAATCCTTGCACCGTATCACTTTCTCAACATCTGCCTTTGGTTGACTGTCTATAAAACTGTAAATCCAATCCACATTATGTTGACCTACAATCCATTCATCAGCGGTGTTGTTTTCTTCAAGATATTTCAACATTTCTTCCCTGTTGATATATTCAGCCATCACCCCTCACCGCCTTTCTCGGTTGGGTGGGCTATCTTGGTTTCTCCAACCAAATCAAGCACCGCATTTAATATAGCTCTTTCAATAACACTTTGAATTGATGTTTTGTTTTCTGCAATAATCGGCATTTCATCGAGCAAAGAAAAATCATAATATTGTGCTTCTTTTACTTCCCATTTTCCATCCCAAAACTGCACTTGATACCCTTTACTTACCCTTGCTTCTCTTTTGTGTGTATATGCTTTTCCTGTCTTGACAAAATAGCATTCTCTTGACACAAAAGGGTTTTTATAGATTTTCATTTCCCCTCATCTTCCTTTCTCCGCCTTTCCTCATAAGCTCTTTGTTTCCAATAATTTCTTTTGCGCACGAGCCTGTTAACCGTCTGCGAAACGCTCTTGTCAATTTTCTTTTTCGCTCGTTCCTCTTCCTCAAACTGCGGACATTGTGTTACATTGTAAGAATATGCGTTTCTGTTTAATCCTTGAGCATTGTACTCAACCTTTTGCGCCGTCCAACCCTTGACAGGCTTGAAACATGCCGACCATGAGCATTTTCCGACACAATTTGCGCAATGTGAGCATATGCTTTTTGTAAAATTATAAGTGTTCATCCAATCACACTTTCTACATAGCACCACGACCTCGGCGGTCTTGTTAAAGGTTTCGCTCCGTCACATACACAATTTTGCTCATTCGCAAGGCTCATTTGGTTTTTGCTTTTATGATATATACACTGTTTACATTTAGAAGTTTCTTTATCTGTTAAACTTTCATCACATAAATTATAAAACTCGAATAACTCTTTCGGCTTGTCATAGATTACAAGATTTGATATGTGCCAAAAATATGCCGTGTAATCTTCATCACCAAAATAAGCATTTATATCATCAAGCAACAAACAACCTTGTTCTTCCATAATCTTTAAGGCATTTGTTTCGTGCATAGGCATTTTACTGCCAGCAGGAGCAACGCTATAAGCCCATTCGCTTTCCGAAAATGAAAAATAATCTATCTTATCGCAAACAAACTCGCCTATGACTTTGCCACGGCAAGTATAAGCCATATAGTTATAATTTTCAGGTTGAACTGTTATGTTTGTATCATTTGGATTTTCCCAAAACAACAGATGACCACGCTTATTTGATGTGTGTAAATACTTTCCCTTATAACTTGAAGTTGTGCAATATATATAACATTTAAACGGCGTTTCAAGTTTCGGCTTAGTTTTCCTGACCTCAATAGTTTTTTTTCCGTTTGCTATTAACTCACACCGTTTCGGTGCAATGCTCATCAAGACTGATTTCACGGCTTATCCCTCTCTTTCTGATCAGCTCTGCAACATCAAAAATTGTGTGTTTTCCGATAGGTAGTATGCCGGCTCACGCATTATTTTTTCGTACTTTTCCGCTCCCTGGAACTCATCGACAACCGCCTTTTCCTCGTCAGTCATTTCGGAATAATGCTTTTTTCCATAATTCGGAGGCAGCCAATTCTTATGCTGACTGCCAAAAATATTCAGTTTATCAAGTAACCGTTCGTTCGTGAACTCTATGTGGCAAGTGCCTTTTTTGAAGAACGTCACCAAAAAATATTTACACGCAATCTTTTTGCTGATACTTCTGTTTTGTGCTGCCTTAAGAACTTCAAGCAAATTAATCTCTTCGGTCTCGCAATTATCAAGATAATTTAGCGCTTTTTCTATATCCGAAAGAACAGAATAAATATTGCTGACGCTTATCGTATCCTCATATTTCCGATACCAATTGTCATAAGCGAAACAACCGTAAATTGGTATAATGACTTTTTTATTGATAAAATGCGCTTTGTTGCTTTTCCAGCCATTGTAAAAGTGAATGTTACTCTTGCACTCCGGATAATATGAATGTTCTGCCGACAGCTTGTCAAAGATTGATAATATCGTTGCCTCTACTCCCGATACGAGCGAATCCGCGATACGTTTCAAAACTTGCTGTATGTTAAACATCGAAAAGTCGTAGTCCGCCATTTCTTCAACTTTGCTCTCAAACTCTTCACGCAGGTTACTTGTTAGTTTGCCTGTAAACTGATCGTTTTTGAAAAAGCAATACCAATATTTCATTCTTACAGCTTTCAGATATTCGTTCACGTCTACGCCCTGGTCATAGCTTCTTTCTCCGTAGGCCATCGTCAGAGTGATAATAGCCTCTGTGTACTTCATGCTCTCTTGCCGTTCTTTTTCAGTATCTCCGTATGGGAGCTTGTTGAGAATTAGCGGTTTTATTGCTTCATACTCACGAATAAGGCGAAGCGTTGCTTTGACTTCAAAATTGTACTGATCTATCATCTGCTGAATTGGGTTCGTATTTTCAAGCTCAGTACATTGCTGTTTTTCTTTCTTGATTTTCTCAGCCTTTTTCAAAGATTCAAAAAATATGCTTTCTTTCGGCTTGCCCGGAACCGTGACCTTTACAACCGCAACCTCGACATCTGTTTCTCGTTCGGCTGAGGAAAAGGCGTTTTTCATGTATTGCACCGTAGCTTCGTACTTGTTGAGTTTTGACATAAGAACTTTTCTGATGTTGCTGAAAGGGTTGCGAATTGTTTCTGCATTCAGAATACATATGATCTGACCGCCGTTCTCTTCTTGCAACTTCAATGCTTTCAGGAGATGCTCGGCTCCGCTATTGAACGGTGGATTCATAACTATTAGGTCATATCGTCTGTGAGTTATAAAGTTCAGAAAGTCATCTCCGACAATCCTCACGATTCCACTGTCGTACAGCGATTGAAGCCTTGATACACGGTACTGCTCGTCTTTGTCCTCGTCTGTCATTTGAGAAAAACTCATTTCACGGTATTTTCTCACCGCATCGTCATACTCATTTGCTTTGCCGCCCATAAAGGTGTATGTAAGTATGCTCCTCAGGTTCGGGTCTATCTCCACGCAATCTATGCTTTTTCTGTTGAAAACATCCCTACTATATATCCGATTGCTTTTACTGTGGTCATACATACTTTCAAGAATGCCAAATACAATGTTTCCTTTGCCGGCACTCGGTTCAAGCACGGTTGACACAAAATCCCACTCAACATCTTCAAGGATTTTTTTAACGAGTTCTGGAGGAGTCGGGTAAAACCCGACATCCTCTTGAACATACGATACTATGTTATTCTTCATTGCCGTCACCATGCATTTCTAACAGTTCAGACACTAAGTCATCAACGGCGATATCATCTTCATCCGCTTCATCATCAATATCCTCTTTCTGATTTTCTTCAACCACAGAAGCTTCGGCGTTTTCGTCATCTGATTCTTCTTTGTAGAACAATTCGCTTGTACCGTTTTGCAGTTCGATTTCTTCATCAGACATTTCATATCCGAGTGTTTTGAGAAATTTGTATATATTATCAAGATTTTCGTTTTGAGCATATTTGCCATAGTAATCGTAATAGTTTTCTCTGTCATCGTCACCGGTACCGGCATAGGCAGCACACAAAACAGCGAACTCAGGAGAAGCATCAATTTCAGTTGTAAGGTCGACTTGCTCATCTTCCACACAAAATGCCATACAAAAGGTTTCTTCGTTGGCATACAAGTCAGCACAATAGCGATTTTTCACCAAAAATACCGCAATTTCCTTTAAGCGCTTTTTTGCTTCGGTTTTAGAAAAGGTTTTGATAAAGTTTAAGCGAAGCTCAAAAGCTCTTTTGCTTGCTTCTGCCAATACTTTTTTTGCGTTTTCTCGCAGTTCTTGCAGCTTCTTTTGCTCGGCTATTTCGGCAGTATCTTTTTCCGGCTTTTCTTTGTAAACATAAAGAGAGCCGTAGCTGATTTCATAGTAATACTGTACTTCCGCATCAAGCGCATCGAGCTTGGCGAGTTCATCGTCTTTTGACGAGTAGATATATTCGACTCGATTAAAGCGATTCCACTTATCTGCTTGACTCGGAATTTCCAGGAAACCTCGCTTTTCCGCTTCGTCCTTGAAGCGTTTTTCTCGCTCGGCTTTTTCTTGGTTGCTAATAGCGATACGATAGCTGTTCTCAAAGTTATTTGTGCCGATATCTGCAAGTACTTTATTTCGCACTTTTATATCGGTTATTTTGTTTAGCCTATCAAGGTCATGGAACGAGAGTTGTCTACCGGAAGCTTTTTTTAATGCTTCTTGATCAAGCTCCATCAGCTTTACTCTGCGACGTACAGTCGTTTGAGAGAATCCGGTCTTTTCGGAAATCGTTTCGACTGTTTCACCAAAATCAAGCATCATCTGCATTCCCTTTGCCTGCTCGTAGACCGTCAGATCAGACCGCTGCATATTTTCGAGAAGCATAGTTGCTACCTGCTCCTGCGATGTGAGATCCACAATCACGCATGGCAGTTCAGTAAGACCTGCGAGCTTTGCCGCCGCCATTCGTCTGTGCCCGATGATTACTGTGTAGCCATCTGCAGACTTTTCCTTTGTATGCATGCGATTCATTTTTTTTCGAAGCTCTTCGCTCGGATTGGTGTCGTATTGTTCGGAAATTGATTGCCATTCTTCGTGCGTCATATAATGACCGGGAACAACTGTCAAGTTCTGCATTACACCCTTGATTTTGATACTTTCTGCAAGTTCCGTGAGGTCGCCGAGGTCCTTTCGTGGGTTATCCGGATGCGGATAAAGGTTATCAATTGCTATGTATACAAGATTGTTCTTGCCCTCATTTACTTTGTTCATAATTTCGCTCATAATATTTGCTCCTTTGATTTTTTATTATTCGTCTCTAAAGCCGTAAATGATTATATCTGTACGAGGCTGATCTGAATAAAATTTCCGAACCTGCGCGTCCACTATGCATTTGTCATCGTCGTAAGCAATGCCGTTCAGAGCGTCGGCAACAAGCTTGCCGATATTATCCCAGTCGGGCTTAACGGTCGGACGGATAAATCCGGAAAGCATCTTGCTTCGCCTGTCCTTCGACGTCTTTTTCGGGATTTTCATATACGCGATTATCCTGATGTCTATGTATGTATCTTTCGGAAAACGAAACGCTCCGCATTGCTCTTTGTACGCCCAGGCAATCAATTGCTCATGCTGTTTGGTTTCCGCCGGCGTGTAAGTTGTGTATCCGTTGTGCCTGGGGCGCTGTTTTCCGAACGGGTCGCCTTTGACGGTAAATTTAATTTTCATACGGATTTATCAAACTCCAATACTTGTTTTTTACCGGCGCTGTCGGCAAGACAGCGGTATGCTCACTTATAAGTCTTTGCTCTGCGGTCTTAACCGCCGCCGGTAACATTGCCGATTCCATTTCACGCTTATATTCAGGCGTGTAATGTTCCAGAAAAGTCTGCCGGTCTTGTCCGTTTTTGTAGCCGTAGTACTGTCCGCGGCTCATTTCGTTCAATGTTGCCCATCCAATATCTGATACCACTTTCGCCACTAGCGGAGGAAACGCGTCGTATAAATCATCGTCGCTAAAACCAAAACTCGTGAATTTTGAGTCTATCATCTGTTTTGCTACAAGCGTCCAGGCAACGTCCGGAGGAACGAGGTCGGGATTTTGCAGAGTGACCATGTTCTCTCTTATCTCCGCAATGCTTGGTGGCCATTTGTTGCAGGCTATGTGTTTCATCACGGCTGTTTTTACAATCTCAGGATTATCCTCACCGAAAAAAGCCAACCACGCTGTCACCATGCCCGGAACGCTATCTTCTTTGATTCGGTCCGGGTATGCCATCACGATAACCGTTATAACGTCAAGCACTTCCGCTTTTGTCATTCTCCCATCTCCCTTCTCATTTTTTCAAGCACTCCGAGTGCCCCTGCCTGTTGTGTGTTGCCCCTGCGATTATCGTATTTATGCTCCAACACCTTCGCCATATTCGTAGGCTTCATCAGCCAGTCAAAATCAGCGTTCCAGTTGCGGTCGTTCTGCCCTTTCAAAAAATCGCTTTGTTCAGCAATCTTAAATAATTCTTTGAATGTATCAATGTCCTTGTATTTTCTCCATCTGGCGGCGACAGCTGTTTTTCTGTTGCCGTCGATAGATTTAATTTTAGGATATGAAATACATATAGAATTATATAGATTCTGTATATCTGTAAAAGGACATCGTGACTTCTCTTCCTCCGCTTGCGGAGTTGCATCCGTAGTATTAGTAATAATATTATTAATAGAATATCTATTATCTTTATCTCTATACTCTTTATCTCTAATATCTATAGACACATTTTGAGACACATCGTCGGACACATCACTGGACACAATGTGTCCACCCCCGGAGGGGAGAGCGGCGTTTTGTGCCGCTCTCATTCTGCGATTTTTTTCTGCGTAATCGGTCTCACTGCCGACGAGATTGTCGTGGTCTGTAAGCACAAGTGTTCCGTCCTTATCCTCGTATATCAGCCCTAAGTTTTTATACAGTCCGAGTGCTATCCTTATCGTGTCGGTAGAAAACCACTTGCAATCCCTCTCGATTTTTTCAACGTCGTAAGGTATGATGATCTCTCCAATTTGTCGGGATAATCTTCCCTCAGTATTTATCGTCTTAAGGCAGAGTGTTTGGTACAACACAACGTAGTTTGCTCCGTTCGGCAGACTCATCAGATAATCGACAGTGTCGGAGGACATAAACGATTCTTTAAGTTTTATCCAGTAAAATCGTTTACCGGTTGCCATTTATCTCACCTCTCAGAACGGTAAATCATCTTCCGGCCCGATTTCTATGTAATTTCCTTCCGGCACACTGGGAGCTGCCACTGTCGGTTGATAATTCGTCGGTGCAGCTGCTCCGGCGGAGCTTTTGCTCTCTACAAAATGCGCTTCGCTTGCGATTACTTCCGTCGTATATCTTTTTTGCCCTGACTGGTCAGTCCAGGATCTGACTTGTATCGCTCCGACGATCATAATCGCAGAGCCTTTTGAAAAGTAATTTGTTATAAATTCCGCTGTGCTTCGCCACGCAACACAATTTATAAAATCTGCCTGCTGTTCGCCGCCGTCCTTGGGCTTTTGCCTGTTTACCGCAACTGTAAAAGTTATTACCGGTATGCCGCTCGGCGTCGCCTTCAGTTCCGGATCCGCCGTCAGTCGTCCGGCAAGTATGCATTTATTGAAATTTAAACTCATATCTCCGCCTCTTCCTTTTCAAACGGAGGAAGATAATCTCCGACAATAGGTCGAATTGACTCTAACTCATACGATTTTTTGAATGATAAGAATCTGCAAACCGCATTCAAGAGGGATTCAGCTTTTAAAAGTTGGTCATAACGTGCTATTGGTATTTCGACTGTATTTTGGTTTTTGTTGTAATTTTGCATAATTTACCCCTTTTCTTTTGGTATCTGTTCCCAAAGTGATTTCATTTTTTCGATTTGTTCCGGCGTTTCCGTCGGGATTCCAAGTTCCTGCGCGTCCTGCACCAGATTATCAATCAGACGCGACATCTGCTTTGTGTTGTACTGTGATGAGCCATAATAGCAGCGTATGGTAACTTTTTCTCCGTCTGGAGAAAAGTCGACTTGTTCCGTCACCCAACCTGTGCCGAGCATTTCCCATGCCGTTCTTATCGTCTTTGCGTCATCCGGCGGTAGATTTTCAAAATCACGGTATACGCCTATGTTTCGGATTGATTCTCGGTACACCGTTTCTTTCGTCATCTTAACATCATCATCTGCCAGCTTGTCCGCAATTTTGCCGCACAATATCCAACAGTAGGCGTTCGCATCAAGTGACCGTTTCTCTCTGTGTCTTTTTATCTCAATATCGACATCATAGTCTTTGAGACTGTCAAATTCCTCGCTGTAATCGGTTCGGGTGGCGAACGATATAATTTGTTCGCCATTCCGCCCGAAAACAATGTCTTTCAGTTTGCCTATCATCCGGTAATCCACTTTTCTTTGTATATGTCCATCAACCGCATCGCTTCAAGCGAACAGAGAAACTCTTTGACTATTTCACCTAATGGTCTTGTATTTGCTCTGGTATATGTTTCAGTATACAAATCCTCTCCATCTGAGACGAGGTAGGTGAACTTTTTCGCTTCCGGTACCAAGTATAAATATGTCGGATGCTGAGAGGAATCGAGATACTTGCCCGGAAGTTCTGCCGACGAGAAACTTTTGTTGCTGAATTTTACGTCGAAAATCGTACCCGCTTTCAGCGCGTCCAGAATGCCGTACACGTGGATATGCGTTGAGCCTATAAACAACTCGCGCGACGCTTTAACTTGCGTTGGCGCCCCTTTTATTATTGTTGCAACTACCTTTATACCTTTTTCCCACTTCATGGCGGACGGCAGAGACGTTGTTTGCGCTCCCGACGCGAATCTGTACACCTCATTTTCAAAATCGATACCGTTCTGCATTTCAGGCGTTGACTCTTTCGGTATGCGGTTGAGGGTACTCAGAAAATCATTGTACGCATCTTCCTCGCACGACTCGTAGCATGAGTACAAGTAATTCCATGACGCTATCAAGGAATGCGTGATAAGGTAACTGCTCATTACTTTTCCTCCTCATGAGCTCCGTCCGTTACATACGACTTGCTTTTTTTGTCGAAGGTAAAGCCAAGTTCTTTTGTTTTTGCCGCAAGAAGCGCACTTGCTTCTTTTTTTGATGTGAGCGCATGCTCAAGAGATTCAAGAGCGGTTATAGCCGCAGTAGCCTCCTCGACAGTTGAAATGTTTGAAACAATTTCATTTACCGTTTGCATAACTGTGTCGTACTGCTCCTTCTGCGGCGCAAATGTCTTGTTGTCGGCCTCAATATTCGCTCTCGCTTTTTCAAACAGATTTGTCAGAAAATCGTTTTTCTCGTTTGCTCCGACGGTAGGAATACTGTATTGTCCTTCAATTCCGTAACATCCCTTTGCGAAAAATTCCTGCGTAGGAGTGAATGTAACAACACGGCTATTGCCTATCATCTGAACGTATCCGCCAAAGTCGCACGGCTGCCATACAATGTTTCTTGCGGCGCCTTCGCAAAGTATCCTTTGCTGTGGATTTCCGTCCTTGTCTTTCTGTTCGTCAGAATGGAATACATAAATTACGTTTTTGTTCATCACGTCTCGAACGTGATTTGTAAAACGCTGGAACTCCTGTTTCACGGCACCGAAACCTTTCAGCGAAATTGCTCCGTTTTTCTGACGGTTTACCGCCGGATTATCACGCATTGCCCAGTCCTGCAAATACGAAACAAAACTTCCGCCTGTGTCTATAATGATTGTCTGGCAATCTCTGACTTCGGGGGATTTGATATCTTCCAAGACTTCTTCGTATGTACTGCATACGATAGTTGTCTTCCTATGGTACGCTTTAACACGTGATACGCCGCGGTCAAAGTCGATAAGGATAGGATCCGGAGCGGAGAGGGCGAGAGTCGTTTTTCCCACGCCGGGCGCACCGTAAAGTATCATCGAGAATTTCTTGTCTGTGAAGGTCATTTCGTTTGGCTTTTTAATCATGATAGTTGCTCCTTTATGTTTAATTAAAATTTAATCAACGAACGAATAATTTGTTATTTCGCTTTCTTTTTCAAATAATTTCTGACAATGTATGTCAGCCACGCCTGCATTTGATCGAATCCGTCTTCGTGGATACAAATTATCAGCCTGTTGTACTCATCGTCCTCAAGCCTGCAGCTGATTTTGCAGGTCAGCCTGTGTCCGCCTCTGCGACGCTTTTTTGCTTTTTCGAGTTCTTCCGGCGCGTATTTGGCATACAATGCGTCCATCGCTTCCGGACGTATTCGCACACCATATTCCTCACTGCGTTCACATTTACTTTGAAGCATTTTGTCGTACTTCGGGAACGCCAGACGTACTACATCTACCATGTCCTTCGCCGGAACGCCGAGCTTTGTTCGCAGTTCCCTTAACGGTTCAGGCTTGACTTCTTTTCGCACTTGTGCTATATTACCAGTGGACACATTGTTTTCAGCGTGTTCCTTAGGACTGTTTTCATTGGCATGGGGCAGTCCTTTTTCTTTGCAGTCGCATTTTTCTTCCGGGTCGAGGTGAGCCCCGCATTCTGAACATATTCTTCCGTACATATCACACCTCTTTTCTCGCCGCGGAAAGAATGTTGTTCCACACGCCCGGGGCGATTGTGATTATTTTGTAGCCAGTAGCTTCCAGTTCCGTCGAGCGGTCATAACTTTTTACGTCCTGGGCGTACCGTGTAACAGCGTTTCCGAGACCGTAAAGAGATAAGTCGCCGCCGGATATCAGATGCCCGAGAACACCTTCGGTTTCAAATTGAGTAATCCCAACATGTTTTGAGGTAAGCTCTACAACTTTTGGAACATTGCGAGGCTCTATTTTAGCTTCTTTCGCGTTCTGCATTTGTCCGACAATTTTCGAGAAAACCGCTTCGCTTGTTGCGGCAGTTACTGCGTCTTGCACTTTCATCAAAAATGCCTTGTCGTCAGCTTCAATTGTTTCGTTGCGGAGAATGTTGTAATCAAAGTCGCTTTCGTTCGCTCTGCCGATATGGTATTTACGAACCGTTCCGTCCTGTGCAATCATTCCATTGGAGCATACTAAACGAAATATCAAAGGACTCACACTAACAGATCCAAGTCCGACCTCCGAATTGCTTATGACGATTCCCGACTGAACGGTATCGCCAACGCTTACATCTTTTGTTATCTTCGGATTTACAACCTTGATGTACATTTTATTTTCAGTAATTTCACAACTCTCAATTCTCGCACCGTCCATACGTGAAATAATCGGCAGTACCGATTCCGCAACCTGCTCATTATCTATCCGGCGATAGCGGTCGGACAAAAACGCTCGCATGTTGCCATCGAGAGTACGTATCATTCTGCGCTGTTCGGCGTCTGAGTACAGCCAATGATTTACGTTTTCCACGAGTAGCCTGGGGCTCTCAGTCCTCATTTTATCGTAATACTTCCACGGAATCTCTGTGAACTGTCCAATTTGCTGATGAGCTATCTCGTTTATGCCTAATTTCGCAACACCGTCGATGTTAAACGCCGTTGTATCTCCGTCAATTAACATGCTCATAGCTGTTGTCTCAACGAGATAATCTTTTTTTGCGATTGACTGCCGCCGGATTTCCACCGCCAGTTCATTAATGGTTTTGCCTTGTTTCATATCCTTTCCCCTCAATCTTTTAAAATTTACAGTCTTAACAACCGTATCAATGCGTTAGTTAATCTCGGACAACGTTCAAGAACCGCTGTAAAAATACATCCGATGGCACATATAGCCATCATTGCTCCGAAATAAACTATAAGTACAAACATATCTCCAATTGTCATTTTCTACCTCCTTCTTTCCTGTCCTATCAGCATTAAGAGATTTCTGCTTAATATCTCTTTCATTTTGTTCTCCTTTCTTGAAAATTTAGCTTTTTGTTTTTTCCACATCCCCCCTTTGTCTTTTGGTAAGAGCGGCATTCACTCCATCCGGCGTGTTTATCCAGACTTCGAATTTCTGTTTTACATCCGGCCGGGAGAAAAAGCTCCTGATACTTGTCGCCAATATGCTGCATCCAATATCGTATGTGTCATCAGGTATTAAATTGGGATTGACTTTTACCTGCTCCATACTCAATCTTCCTCGCGACCAGAAAACAACATTTTCTCGATGTTCTCGAACGTAATACCTGCCGCAATCAAATCCTCTCCGCGTTTTTTCATGTTACGCAGATTGTACAGTTGCGCTCGTTTGCGATATTTAATTCGCGCTTCTTTTTGCGCAAGTTTTACGGACTTGTCCTGTTTCAACTTAGCAATTTCTTGTTCGATTTGTTCGTCTGTCATTTTGCTTCTACTCATAATAATCGCTCCTTTTTTGTTTAATCGATTAAACGTGTTTTGTAAAAAAAATTTGGTCTACAGAAACGCCGAGAGCCGCCGCAATTTTAATAAGAGTTTTTGTAGAAGTTGCCTTTTCAATATTGTTTTCAAGATTCGACAGAGTAGCACGACTAATACCAGCTTTGTTCGCCAATTCTTCTTGGGACATTTTTTTCAAATGTCGAATCTCTTTTATTTTGTTTCCCATTTTATTTCTCCTTTCTGCTTTTATTGTTTAATTTATTGCACACTTATTTTACACCAAGCTATCGCAATTGTCAAGTATTTTGAACAAAAAATGTTTAATTTTGTTTACACATTGCCTTGACAAATTGTTGTTTTCGTTGTATAATTTATTATACAAACAGGTAGCAGGAGGGACGATTTATGACAGTCGGTGACATAATAAAAGAATACAGAATCAATCACGGATTGTCACAACGGCAGTTTGCAATTAAATGTAATTTATCCAATGGATATATCTCAATGTTGGAAAAAGGCGTTAATCCAAAAACTCAACAACCTATTATGCCGTCAATAACATTATTAAAAACAATTGCAGACGCCATGAACATTTCTCTAAATGAACTTTTAACACAAGCCGACGATATGCCGGTTAATTTATCTGCGGATTTAGACGCATTTACAAAAAACACGCCCGCTTCGATAAAAGAAGCAGAGCGTGTCACCGAATTTATTGAGTTATTTTCAAAACTTACTCCCGAACAACAAAGTTTGATTATCGCTCAGATAAAAGGGATTTTATCAACTCAATAATTTCATTTTTGGCAGCAGGAGAGAGCGCTTCAAACAGTTTTACCGCTTCGGCAGTAATCGTTTCGCATGGCATAACTGGGGTAGTGTTTTCCATAATATGTCTTCCTTTCGTTTTTTCTGCTGCCGGCATTGCATTTATTATATCATACTTTCAAAATTTGTCACTAATTTTTTAAAAAATATAATCAAGCGCAAAGAAAGAAGGTAAAAAATGGCACTTATCAAATGCCCCGAATGCAATCAAGAAATATCCGACACAGCGGAAGCTTGTCCATTCTGCGGATGTAATCCTAAAAAAATTGAGCAATTTGAAAAAAAGGTAATTTCGCTTGAAGATGTTCCGAGCCGCACCAAAACTCGCGGACTTGCACTAATGGTAATGAGCATTGTTGCTTTTCCAGTCGGAATAGCAACAGTAGCCTTGATTATTGGTATATTCATAATTATAGGGGCTATATATATGTTTATCGTCGGATTTAGTTTGCTCACCGAAAAAAAGCAGGAGGGAAACTGCCCATACTGCGGAGAACGGCTAAATGTCCCAAAGACTGACAGTGAAAAAATGACTAAGTGCCCTGTGTGCAATAATTTAATAAAGCAGACTGCCAACACATTTGAAAACATTCATTAAGGGGAATAAAATGCAAGGAAAAACAAAGGTTCCAACCGCCGAACGCGGCGTTATCTATGCCAGATACAGTTCAAGCGGACAGCGTGAGGAATCAATCGAAGGACAACTAAGAGAGTGCCGAATATACGCAGAGAAACACGGTATCACTATCGTAGGCGAATATTGCGATGCAGCCATGACTGGCACGAACGACAAACGACCGCAGTTTCAACGGCTTATCCGTGACAGTGCTAAGGGCCAATTCACCATAGCTATTCTTTGGAAGATTGACCGTTTCGCCCGAAACAAATACGATAGTGCAATCTATAAACACAAGCTAAAACAAAACGGAGTTAGAATTGTCTATGCTAAAGAATCTATCCCGGACGGTCCGGAAGGTATTATTTTTGAGTCGTTGATGGAAGGATTTGCCGAATACTATTCCGCAAATTTAAGTCAAAATGTGAAACGAGGACTTTACGATTCAGCTCTCAAACTGCAAACTCTCGGACAAACCGCCTATGGGCTTCGCAAAGGGACGGACGGTAAGTGGGAGCACAATCCGGCCCAGGCGCCAATTGTTAAAAGAATTTTTGAAGAATACGTAGCCGGACGAAGCATAATATCTATTTGCAAACAGCTAAACGCCGAAGGATACAGAACTTTAACCGGCGGGCTGTTTAACAAAAACGGTTTGCGAACGATTTTGAAAAACGAAAAGTATTGCGGCGTGTATCAGTATGCAGATATTCGAGTTGAGGATGGCATCCCAGCAATAGTAAGCAAGGAACTTTTTGCT
Organism: Clostridiales bacterium; assembly: GCA_003343885.1. Lineage (GTDB taxonomy): Bacteria > Bacillota > Clostridia > Oscillospirales > CAG-382 > UMGS882. Next base: position 46,844 of record QAKH01000117.1, read on the forward strand.
ATGGCACAGCAAATGATAAAAAAGAATCATGAAAAACCTGCGGCCAAAAAAGAGGACGGTGGCTTCCTTCTGTCCGGAAAACTTTTTTGCGGCCACTGCGGTGAGTTGATGACCGGCGACTGCGGAACATCTAGATTAGGACGTGTATACAGTTATTATACATGTATTAACAGACGGCAAAAAAAGTGCGACAAAGAGCGGGCACGAAAAGAGTGGATTGAGGACGTAATTGTGCACAAACTCGCGGAAATCGCCAATTGCGACGATGTAATAGATGAATTTGCCGACCGATATATGGACTGGCAGGACAAACAAAAATCCATGAGTTCTGAGCTTGAAAACAGATTAAAAAAAGTCGAAGCCGCATTACAAAATAATATGTCACTTGTCGACAGCGGTTTTATATCGGAAAGCATAAAAAATCATATAATGCAGCTGGAAACAGAGCGAACACAATTAGAACAGGGCATTTTAAAAGAACGACTAAACAGTCCAAAACTCACAAGACAGCAAGTCGTATATTTTTTGAAAAGTTTCCGAAAAGGCGATATTAATGACATTTCATGGCGTATATATCTGGTAGACACATTTCTCCAGGCTGCATATTTATACGATAATGGTAATTTAATTCTTTTTCTAAATTTTTCTGGAGATAATAATAAAATTACGTTAAACATTGCGGAGGCGGCTGTCGTTGGGGGGGAGCAAATGTGTTCGGCTTTCGCGTGTTCTTGCCAGCCAGACAGAGTCCGGAGCAATTTAGTGCTCTGGACTCTTTTCTTATTTTTGTGAACTAAGCTGTAAGCATCAAAAGTAGTATATAATTTATTTGCTTTCTAAAATCTTCCATAATTTTTATATTAGAGTAGATCTTACCTTTCTAATGTAGAATTTTTTGAGATGTTTGTAACGCATCTTTGACAAAACTGCAAAAGTAAAATAAAAAACAAGCATCCCATTGAAATCTCTATTTTTTTCTGATACAATTAATTGAAAAATCGTTTGTTCAAAATTTAAAGAGCATTTTTTTTGATAACTTCACATTCAAGTTTTAATTATAAAGAAAAATTGTTCTCGAATGGGAATAGTTTTGAAGAAGGTGTAATGATGGATTTTCTTACTGCCAAAGAAGTTGCAGAAAAATGGAATATAACCAAAAGACTTGTTTTGAAATACTGTGCTGACGGTCGTATAGAGGGAGCACAAAAGTTCGGAAATTTGTGGAGAATCCCTGCTGATGCTGCAAAACCCGATGATCCTCGAAAGGCAAAAAGTGTTTCGTTTATATCAAAGTTAAAACAGAAACCTAATCCCCATACTTACCTAATGCCGCTTATGAACACACCTTTTGAAGTGGGTCAATGCATGAAAATCATCGAAAACACTGAGGATACCGACAAAAAAGGAATTATGCTTGCGGAGTATTATTATTTCAGTGGACAGCCGGAAAAAGCAATCCTTGCAACCGAACCATATTTAAACGCAGAAGATACGGATATAAGGCTTTCTGCGTACTTGATTTTTACTTATGCAAACTTATCCGTCGGGCAAATAACACGTGCAAAACATGCACTTTTGGAATTAAAAAATGCTTTGTCAAATGCAGAAGATTTTCCTGAGGTACGTGCTGCACAGGCGTTTACTGCCGTTACCTCAGCTGTTTTGCTACATTTACCGCTGTCTGAGAATGTGCCTTCCATTCAAGATTATCTTTATTTACTTCCAAATGGAATTCGCTTATTTGCATTGTATGTGCAGGCACATTATACATATTTGCAAGAGGACTACGGACGAAGCCTTGGGATTGCTGAAACCGCACTTGCTTTGCAGCCGCAGATTTATCCTATTCCAACGATATATCTCCATCTGGTAGCAGTAATGAATTATATGAGCTTAAAAAAGCCGGATAAGGCAAAGGAACATTTGCTTGCTGCGTGGGAAATTGCGCGTCCTGACGATTTAATTGAGGGCTTTGGAGAACATCATGGACTTTTGGGAGGAATGTTGGAATCAATTATTAAGCCTGAATACCCTGAAGACTTTAAAAGAATTATAGCTATTACGTACAGGTTTTCCGCCGGTTGGCGTAGGATACATAATCCCGCTACAGGCCATGACGTGGCGGATACATTAACCACTACCGAATTTGCTATCGCAATGCTTGCTGCCCGTGGATGGACAAATCAGGAAATTGGTAATCATTTAAACATTTCGCACAATACCGTTAAGCGACATATTTCTACGGCTTTGCAAAAGCTTAATATAGAACAGCGACATGAACTGAAAAAATATATGTTGAAATAATAGTATATGAAACACCGGTAAATTCCGGTGTTTTTTTATGTTTGGAAGATTTGTTTTATTTCTGTTTTTAACTAACGGCACATCACCCATTTTTCTTTCAAAATGGGTGATGTCAGAAAATATAGAAATGGTATAATTAAAATATAACTGAAAATATAATTGTGGTTGGATGTGTTCTTAAGGGAGGGAGAATAATGGAAAAGCTGCGGCGTTATAACGTCGAAGGGACAGAGATCGAAGTGCCCTTAAGGTATGACGAGCTATCTGGAAAGTATTTAGAGGAATATCCGGATTTTGTTGAGTGTCCTGTATATACTCCGAATAACGCCCCGATTATGTTTACCGGGGAAGATGCCTGTAGCTATGCCGAATCGTCAACGGAAGAACCGTGTGTGGATTGCGGCTCATGTCGGTTTTACAGGCAGCTTCCGAACACTTTGATAGGGGTGTGCGGCCACGAGAAGAAAAGAAAAAAATCATAACATGGTTTTGTAAAGTTAAAATGAAAAAATAGCATAATGATTTCACAAAATT
>QAKH01000094.1 GCA_003343885.1 Clostridiales bacterium
AACTCAGATATAAAACCAAAACCCAATATAACAAAAACTCACAGATTTCAAAAAACACTGATGTGTTAGCCCGCAGTCGCTAAGAGGTAAAGATAAACTGCGCTTTCCTGCGTTTCCGCATAATGTGGAATTTCCAGTATCGCCGTAAAACCTGCGGAGCGAAGCGGAGCCGAAGTTTTACGGCGTCCCCGGGAGTCGAGAGGGCTCGCAAGCCCTTCGTGTACTTTTTTGGTACTTTTTTCGTACAAGCGAAAAAAGTGCGGCAATGTGCCGCTCCAACTTTCACGGTCGAGCGAGTAAAAATAACAAATTTAATCTTCCGCGAAAATTGCAGCGGCGCTTCGCCTTTGTGTGCTTATATTTATGGCACAAAAAAGAACACGGTTCCGCGAAAAACAAATTTGCTGATTTTGCTTGCTTGTCCGCGAAAATTGCAGCGGCGCTTCGCCGCTAAATATATTCGCTTAAAAGCCTTATGTCGTCAATCACACCGCAGCCGCACTTTTCAAGAGCCTCACGGTTCATGTGCCCCCCTGAATATAATACGCAGTCGGCGCCTATTTTCAAAGCGCACTCATAGTCGTGCACAGAATCGCCGACCAATAACGTTCTGCCGGGCTCAACCCTGCTTGCCCAGATTTCCGCAAGAGAGGTTTTGCTTCCGGCATGTATGTTGTCAAGCCCGAAAATTCCGTCAAAGTACATGCCGATTCCTAATTGCTCAACCTGCGCTTTTAACATACATAACTCTGTCGCCGAAAGAATGTATTGCTTAGTGCCTGAAAGTCGGAAAAGCTCAAGCATTTCTTTAATTCCCGGATTGACAGGCGCAAATTTGCTCTTTTGATTGTATAGCTCTACCCATTCCACTGCAATGTCGTGATAGTCCTCTTTTGCAAAATCAAAGCCCAAACGCCTGTAATAATCAATGACCGGAAACCCGAAAACAGACCGATAGTAGTCCTTGTCCGGAATTTCAGCAAGTCCCCGGCGCTTTAACAGCGTGTTGACGCAGTCTATTCCTGTCTGCACATCGTCAAGTATAGTTCCGTTAAAATCCCAAAGAATATACGTGTATTTCATTTTTCCTCCGACGCTTTTTTCGAAATTATACCACTATCCTCGCTTTTTTTCAACTTTTTTTGATAACGCCGGATTTTGAACTTACTTATAATAATAGCATTCTAAACTCTCATTTACTAAATATTAACAAAATAAACCACATTTATTATTGAATTTTCGCTGTAACGTGGTAAAATAATACTAAAGATTAGCACTTGACCACAACGAGTGCTAAAACTTAGGAAGAGGGAGAGGATATGGAGCTCAACGAGAGAAAATTGAAAATCTTGAAGTCAATCATAGATGAGTATATAGATCACGGCGAGCCGGTAGGTTCCAAGCACCTGCTTCAGCATGGAAGCTTCTCTCTGTCATCCGCAACGATACGAAATGAAATGAGCGATCTCGAGCAGATGGGATATCTCGATAAGCCGCACGCATCAGCGGGGCGGGTACCTTCGGGAAGCGCTTACAGGCTGTACGTAGAAGAGCTGATGAAAGAATATAAGCAGTCTACGGAGCAGTTGGATCTGCTCGGCGAGCTTACACGCTTCAAGGCAAATGAGGTAGACAAAATCGTAACAAAAGCAAGAAAGATAATGTCGAAGATGACTAACTATGCGTCGCTGACAGTTGAGGAAAATGTCGGAGAGTGTGTAGTAGAAAGATTTGACGCGTTGCTTATAAGCTCGTCCAGTATGCTTTTGGTTATGGTAATGCCTGACGGTTCGGTCAATACAAAGCACATAAATACAGGTATTGCAATAAATAATGCAGATGTGGCAATAATAAAGAATGCGCTTAATTTCAGCCTTGCCGGAAAGCCTCTCGGCGGAGTGTCGCTTCCCGAGATAATGCAGCTTGAGGAGCAGTTCGGCTCATTGCGTTCTTTGGTAAATCCGCTTTTGCGCATAGCTTACGAAGCCGCCGCAGGAAGCGACGGAAAGAGCGTTGAAGTCGACGGAATCACGAATCTTCTCGCTTATCCGGAGTTTAAGAATGTCGAAAGAGTTAAGGATCTGTTAGGACTGTTAGAGCCGGACAGCGGCAATATAAAAGACCTTTTGCCGGCAGTGTCGAGCAGTTCAGCTGATAGTAAACTTAAAGTATATATCGGTGACGACGACGATGCGTCAGGGCTTTCGGATGCAAGTATTGTGTTCTGTTCTTTGCCTGTGGGAAAGAAAAATACCATATTCGGTATTCTCGGACCGAGAAGAATGGACTATAAGAAAGCAACTACCGCGCTGACAAGGCTGTCACAGACAATGCAAAGCCTTTCAGACAGAGCCGATAACACGATTGATAGTATTGATAATAATGATAATTTGTCACAGCATACAGACGACAGGTAGCATTTTGAAAAGCAAAACGAACAAGCAAACAGAAGTTTGGAATATCACAATAAGAGGGTGAGAAAGTGTCTGATATGTCAAAAGAAAAAAAAGAAGAAACGAAGAATAAAGAAAACGATAATATCGGAGAAGTTCCTGCGGATAACGGGGATGTTTCCGGAGAGGGCACAGGCTTTTTTGATAAGAAAGATAAAAAATCAGTAAAGCTTCTCGAAAAGCAGTTGGAAATCTCAAAAAAAGAGAATGAAAAGCTTGCTAAGGAAAAAGAAGAATTAAACGATACCTATTTGCGAATGATGGCAGAGTACGATAATTTCAGGAAGCGTGTGCTTAAAGAAAAGGAAACGATGTACTCTGACGGAATTGCCGAGGCGGTTGAAAAGCTGCTGCCGGTGCTCGATAATTTGGAAAGGGCGGCGACAAGCGGCGGCGGAAGTACAGATTCTGCGGCGGTAGTCGAGGGCGTTAAGAAAATACTCGATCAGGCGACTGAGATTTTTTCAAAACTCGGCGTAAGCGAGATTGCGGCAAAGGGCGAAAAGTTCAACCCGGAATTTCATAACGCCGTTATGCACGAAGATAATGAAGAATACGACGAAAATACCATTTCAGACGTCTTCTTGAAAGGCTATAAGATAGGCGATAAAGTGATACGTCACTCAGTCGTCAAGGTAATGAATTGATAAATAAACAACACAATTTCGGAGGTAAGATATTATGGGAAAGATTATAGGAATTGACCTTGGAACAACAAACTCATGCGTTGCCGTATATGAAGGCGGCGAACCGGTAGTTATCACAAATGCGGAGGGCGCAAGAACAACTCCTTCCGTAGTTGCATTTTCAAAGACAGGCGAAAGAATGGTAGGCCAGGTCGCAAAGCGTCAGGCTATCACCAATCCCGAGAGAACCGTTATTTCAATAAAGAGAGATATGGGTACCGACAGAAAGGTTAACATCGACGGCAAGAGCTATACGCCGCAGGAGATATCGGCAATGATTCTCCAAAAGCTTAAGGCGGACGCTGAGAGCTACCTCGGTACAACCGTTACAGAAGCGGTTATTACCGTTCCTGCATACTTCTCTGATGCGCAAAGACAGGCAACAAAGGACGCCGGAAAGATTGCAGGCCTTGACGTAAAGAGAATTATCAACGAGCCGACCGCGGCAGCGCTTGCATACGGCGTTGATAAGGAAAACGCTCAGAAGATACTCGTATTTGACCTCGGCGGAGGAACGTTTGACGTATCGCTTCTTGACATCGCCGACGGCGTTATCGAAGTTTTGGCAACAGCCGGAAATAACAGACTCGGCGGAGACGACTTCGATGAAAAGATAATGAATTACATGGCAGAAACCTTCCTTAAGAGCGACGGAATAGACCTCAGAAATGATAAAATGGCGCTCCAAAGACTTAAGGAAGCGGCTGAAAAGGCTAAGATTGAGCTTTCCGGAATGATGAGCACAAATATCAATCTTCCGTTTATCACAGCCGACGCAACCGGACCTAAGCATTTTGATATGACTCTTACCAGAGCAAAATTCGATGAACTGACAGCCGACCTCGTTGAAAAGACAATGGGACCGACCAAACAGGTACTTGCAGATTCCGGACTTTCCGCATCTCAGATTGACAAGGTCCTGCTTGTAGGCGGTTCTTCAAGAATTCCGGCAGTCCAGGAAGCCGTAAAGAAATTTATCGGCAAAGAGCCGTTCAAGGGTATTAACCCCGATGAGTGCGTCGCAATAGGCGCGGCAATTCAGGGCGGCGTTCTTAACGACGAAGTAAAAGGAGTGCTTCTCCTTGACGTAACTCCGCTTTCACTCGGTATCGAAACTCTCGGCGGAGTTTGCACAAAGATGATTGAAAGAAATACAACAATACCGGTTAAAAAGAGCCAGGTGTTCTCAACCGCCGCCGATAACCAGCCCTCCGTTGAGATACACGTCCTCCAGGGAGAGCGTGAAATGGCAGCCGGAAATACGACGCTCGGTCGTTTCATCCTTGACGGTATACCGGCAGCTCCGCGCGGAGTTCCCCAGATTGAGGTTACTTTCGACATCGACGCAAACGGTATAGTAAATGTTTCCGCAAAGGATCTCGGAACAGGCAAGGAACAGCATATAACCATTACTTCTTCCACCAATATGAGTAAGGAAGATATAGATAAGGCAGTCAAGGAAGCTGAGAAGTTTGCCGCCCAGGATAAAGCTCAGAAAGAAGCGGTTGACGTAAAGAACCAGGCAGAGTCAATCATATTCCAGTCTGAAAAGGCGCTCAATGAGCTCGGAGATAAGGTTACAGCCGAAGAGAAAGCTCCTATAACCGAAAAAATCGAAGCTTTGAGAAAGAGTATCGCCGGCGGAAATACCGAGGAGATAAAGAAGGGCACAGAAGAGCTTCAGAAGGCGTTCTACGCAATAAGCGAAAAGCTGTATCAGCAGTCAGCGCAGAACAACGCCGCAGGAGGAGCACCCGGAGCGGATAATACAAACGCCTCCGGAGCAAATCCCGACGGTACGTTCAACGGTGATTTTACCGATAACAGCAATAAGTAATAAACAATGCTCGGCGGGCGGGGGAATACTCCGCCAACATTGCCGCAAAAGAGGAAAGGAGCAGCAGCATGCGATATATAGCTGATCATGACTTTCATATTCATTCGTGGCTTTCTCTGTGTTCGGACGATCCGCAGCAGACAAAAGAAGCAATGCTGCAGTACGCAAAGGACAACGGTTTGCGCAAAATTGTGGTTACAGACCATTTTTGGGATAAATCAATTCCGAATATTCCGGAGTGGTATACCATTCAGGATTATGACCGTGTTTCCCGCAGTCTGCCTCTTCCGCAGCTGCCGGGAATAGACTTCAAGTTCGGGTGCGAAACCGAAATAGACGCAAACGGAGTGCTCGGAATAGCACGTGAAACCTTTGACAAGTTTGACTTTGTGATTATTCCGATAACTCATATGCATATGCCGGGACTTGAAAACAAGACCAACAAGGAGCGCAGGGAGCTGTATATTTCCCGTTTCCGCGGACTGTTCGACTTGGATATTCCGTTTAAAAAAGTGGGAATGGCGCACCTTACATGCCCGCTTCTTGCCGGATATAACAACTGGGAAGGTCATTTGGAGATTATAAATTCCATCACGGACAGCGAGTTTGAAGAACTGTTTTCACTTGCCTCACAAAAGGGCGTGGGCATAGAATTAAATATGCCGATATTTAAGTACAGTGAAGAAGAAAGCGAACAGATAATGCGGCCGTACAGGATAGCTAAAGACTGTGGATGCAAATTCTATCTCGGAAGCGATGCTCATCATCCTGACGAGCTTGAAATCGCAAAAAAGCAGTTTGAACGAATGATAGACCTGTTGAAACTCGAGGAAAGCGATAAATTTGATTTTTGATAATGCGTTTTTTACCGCGAAAACATATATTTTTAGGCATGTTTAAGTGCCGGAAAGGTTTTTATTTACATGATTTGCAGTGCGGAAAAAGATTGTTTGTAAATTTTGGGGGCTGCTATGGCAGAAAAAAGAGATTACTACGAGGTGCTGGGAATACAAAAAGGCGCTTCGGCTGATGAAATAAAAAAAGCCTACCGCCAAATGGCAAAGAAATATCATCCTGACCTGAATAAGGGGGACGCCAACGCCGAGCAGATGTTCAAGGACGTGAACGAAGCTTACAGCGTTTTGTCAGATCCCGATAAAAAGGCAAAGTATGACAGGTTCGGTCATGCAGGCGTTGATCCGAGCTACGGAGCAGGCTCCGGGGCAGGTGCCGGCGGCTTTGGCGGGTTCGGAGGTTTTGGCGGATTCGAGGACCTGGGAGATATTTTCTCAAGCTTTTTCGGCGGCTCTGCCGGCGGAGCTTCGAGAAGAAATGCGCCGATACGAGGCGAGGACCGGGAAGTAAGGCAGAATATTACGTTTGACGAGGCAGTTTTCGGATGCAGTAAGGATATTAAGTTTTACCGTGTTGAGGTTTGTCCGGATTGTAACGGAAGCGGTGCGGCAAAAGGAACAAGTCCCGAAACCTGTGACGCATGTTCCGGACGCGGAAGAGTCAGAGTACAGCAGCGTACCCCGTTTGGTGTAATGCAGACAGAGCGTACATGTGATAAATGCTCCGGTACAGGTAAAATTGTAAAAACTCCTTGTCAGACCTGCGCCGGAAAAGGATTTGTGCGCAAGCAGAAGAATTTCACTGTCAATATTCCGGCGGGCATTGACGACGGACAGAGCATTACTCTGCGTGCTCAGGGCGATGCAGGTCGCAACGGCGGTCCGAACGGAGATTTATATGTAACTGTTTCGGTACAGAAGCATAAGATATTTAACCGTGACGGAATGAATATATATTACGACGTACCGATTACGTTTGCGGAAGCAGCGCTCGGAGCTACAATAAAAATACCGACTCTTGAGGGAACAGAAGAGTATAATATTCCCGAAGGCACACAGCCCGGAACCGTGTTTACTCTTAAAAACAGGGGCGTTACCGAGGTTCATGGAAGCAGACGAGGAAATTTGAGCTTCCGTGTCAATGTCGAGGTCCCGAAAAATCTGTCAGCAAAGCAGAAAGAACTTATAAAAGAGTTTTCGGATTCATGCGGCGATAAAAATAATACCCAGAAAAAAGGCTTTTTCGATAAACTGAAAGACACATTTAAAAACCTTTGATAGGTATACCGAAAAAATAAAAAATGCAGGATGCATCAGAACGCACCCTGCATTTTTATTTTACAGCGGTAATTGTTTCAACTGTTTCAACGGTGATTTTTCCGAACGGCTTTGTAAAAGCTTAATCGGATATGTCGAAATCACGCATTAAAGCTCGGCAATAACCTCAACCTCGACGAGAACGTCCTTAGGAAGCTGTTTTACAGCTACACAAGAGCGTGCAGGCTTTTCAGTGAAGTATTTGCCGTACACCTCGTTAAATGCCGCAAAATCGCCCATTTCTTTGAGAAAACACGTGGTCTTTACGGCTTTTTCGAGTGAGGAGCCTGCCTGTTTCAGAACTTCCGCGAGATTTTTGCATACCTGCTCGGTCTGGGAGGCTATATCTGTTCCCTCAATATTTCCGGTTTCCGGATTTATAGCTATTTGACCGGAAGTAAAAACCAAACCGGCGCTTTTTATTGCCTGTGTGTACGGTCCGAGTGCTTCGGGAGCCTTGTTTGTGTAAACTTTCTGCATTGTTATTCGCCCTTTCGTAAAGTTGTATTTTTAGCTTTTATAGTATTTATAGCGTGTAATAGCGTTTATGCCGTTTATATTATCTTAAATCCGTGCGATGTAAGTGCGTCTGTTATCTCACGGATATGAGCCTCGTTTCTTGTTTCAAGAACAAGCCTTAAGTAACAGCCGTTTATATCAGTCGTTTCGCTCGCACGTTCATGATGAACACCCGTGACGTTTCCGCCGCAGTCAGCAATTATCTGAGAAACCTGCTGAAGCTGTCCCGGCTTGTCGAGAAGCTCGACGCATAGATTGCAGGAACGCCCTGAGGTGAGAAGACCTCTTTCAATAACCCTCGAAAGAATAGTAACGTCAATGTTGCCTCCGGATACCACACAGACCACCTTTTTGCCTGCAATGTTCGGAATCTTGTCAAACATAACGGCGGCAACCGATACGGCGCCCGCTCCTTCGGCAATCATTTTCTGCTGTTCGATAAGAGCGAGTATAGCCGAAGAAATTTCGTCCTCGGTGACGGTGACAATTTCGTCAACGCACTGCCTGCATAACTCGAAAGTGTTTTCTCCGGGCTGTTTTACGGCGATACCGTCGGCAATGGTGGATACCTTGTCAAGACATTCAATATGACCGTGCGCCAGAGAGTTGAACATGCTTGGAGCACCGGCAGCCTGAACACCGTATACCTTGACGGAAGGCTTGAGTTTTTTCGCGGTGTAAGCAATTCCGGATATAAGACCGCCGCCGCCGATAGGAACAACGATTGCGTCTACATCATCAAGATCGTGTAAAATCTCAAGACCGATAGTACCCTGTCCGGCGATTACGTTTTCGTCATCGAACGGATGAATAAAAGTGTATCCTTTTTCATCACGGAGCTCGATAGCTTTTTTGTATGCGTCATCATATACGCCTTTTACCATACAAACCTCGGCGCCGTAGCTTTTGGTCGCTTCAACCTTTGAAATCGGAGCGCCGTCAGGAAGGCATATGATGGATTTGATGCCGTACTTTGTCGCAGCTAAAGCGACGCCCTGAGCGTGATTTCCGGCGCTGCAAGCGATAACTCCGTGGCTTTTTTCCTCATCGGTGAGCTGACTTATCATGAAACCGGAGCCTCGAACCTTAAAAGAACCGGTTACCTGAAGGCATTCCGGTTTTAAGAATACCGAACAGTCAGTACGAATTTTCGGGGCTTTTATCAGCTCAGTGTTTCGTATAACATCTTTGAGTACATAAGAGGCGTGGTAAATCTTGTCAAGCGTCAGCATTTGTGTTTTTTCTTCCTTTCAGACGACCTGTAGTTTTGCACATATACGGCTGTGCAGACTTTATCGTTTTGTTTATTTGTCCATTTATTTTTTGCATTTTTTGTATACTGCATTTAGTTCCGGGATAAAAATACAAATAAAAAAAGCTTATCCCATAAAGAGATAAACCATTAACCACTCTTCAATGAAAAATGCACCGACATGCATTCGTCCGATAACGCAGACATACGGGAGCACTTAATCGCGTAAGACATATAAACACGGATAAAACATATGTCTTTTCCGAATTGTCGGAACGTCCGCAAACCGCTTTCAGCGTCCGGCTCGGGGGTGATATTCACCGAAACTTCCCCTGCCGCCTTTCACCTGCCGACGGCTCTCTGAAAAGGTATTTCCGGATACTTTTCCCTGTCAAAGCCTTTACTATATTATATAACAACTGCCAAAAAAGTCAATACTTTTGCGTTAAATTCATAAATGTTTTGCAAAAAAGTGACAGGCTTTTGTAAAAAGATAAAAGTGTCAAAGGAAAATATAAAACGGAATAACTTCGGAATGCCTGCCATATAATGTATAAATAAAAGGAAGGGGAGATGCAAGAGGTGAAAAAAGCATGATATATTCCAGATTTCCGGTTCCCGGCAGAGATTCCGGAGATAAAAAGGAAGTATGGTCACAGACTTACTCCAATCGGACGATTAAAACCGGGAGCAAGGAAAGTACCGCCAAAGACGGACAAAAAGCTGAAAATAACATCTCTGACGTTAAAAAAAGCGGAGAAAAGGAAAAAAATATAGTTGAGAAAAAAACGGAAAACGAAAATAGTACAAAACCTAAAATGTTTGTTATTCCGCCGGAAAAGCTTTTTCCTCAAGGTTATGAGTCAGAACCGGAAAAAGCAGATACTCAAGGGGAAGAACCGGATTTTTATGTTGAATATCCGGAAAAAACAAGAGCAGATAAATTCTCATATAACAAACATAACAAACCAAACGGGCAAATCGGACAAAACGGACTGTACGAACAGTATGAACAAACCGCACATGGACCAGAAATTGCAGTAACAGAGCCTTTATGTACAAATGATGCGTCAAAATACGGCAGCAGACTTTGGAACGGAAACGGGCGATCGAGAATAGTTCCACCCATAGGAGCGGTCGTATTTTTTTGCTGCGTGTGCCTTGCGTCTTTCGTTTTGGGGTGCAGCGTAACCGATAAAGATTTGTGCAGAATGGTTATTGCAATAAGTACGGTTGCAACCGGAAAAGCTCCTGATATCGGCGCTGAAAGCCCCAATTATACGCCCGGCTATTTATCGTCAGACTCATCTCAAACCCAAACGGAGTCAAATACTAATGGGGATACCGTATATCAGAAATATATGCTGCCGGATGAGCAGGGCGATATTTTGGACACGGTAGACGAAGATACACTTACATACCTTTCTAACGCTTCTGATACTGAAGACAATACAGGGGACGGACAAAGCCAAGATAATTCACAGGCCGATTCTATGTCACAGGCGCAGCCGGTAGGCGCCGAACAGGAGCAAAGCGGAAAGATAGGTTCCGACGGAGAGGTTTTGTATCCGGTCCTTGAAAGAGATATATCTTCTCTCGATTTAGGAAATCTTTCAAACGAAACTTCATATAATCCTGATACATCGGCTTTATTGCAGTCAGTTCCTGCAGCCCTTGAAAACCTGAGTATAAATCCTTCTGAACCGCTTGTGCTTATTGTGCATACTCACGGCACCGAAAGTTATAACGAATGTCTTACTGAAGGATATTATAATCCCTCGCTTCCCGTGCGCAGTGAGGACCTAAGCAAAAACGTCGTAGGAGTGGGGCAAGAGCTTGCAGAGGTGCTGAATTCTTTCGGAATACCTACTGTACATAGCACCGAAATGTGCGATAAAGACTCATTTATACGGGCATACAGCACAAGCTCTGCGCTTGTTAAGCAGTACCTCGAACAATATCCGTCAATACGTTTCGTGATAGATCTGCACAGGGATTCCATAGCTTCCGCGGACGGAACAAAAACCAAGCCTGTTTTCTCATATCTCGGGCAAAAAACCGCGCAGCTTATGTTTGTAGTCGGGACTGACGCCGCAGGAGCCGTCCATCCGTCATGGCAGGATAACCTTTCGCTCGCACTGCTTCTGCAAAGCAGAATGTCAGGCAACGTTCCGGAATTGTTCAGACGTATAAATTTGCGTTCCGCAAGCTTTAATCAGCAGTTGTCAAGCGGATATATGCTGCTCGAGTGCGGTTCGTGCGCAAACAGCCTTGATGAAGCGCAAAGGGCGGCACGGCTGTTCGCCACCGAGTTTGCAAAAATACTTAAAAGCTATGATAAACAATGAAACACAAGAAAATCGGGAGTTTTGGCGGTAAAATATAATATCCGCCGTTAAACAAAAATATACGGAGTACTGCAACGATTTTGATTTGCCTGTACCCCGTATTATTTTTTGTTTTATTTTTTTGATTTAATCCTTGTTGTACTCTGAAACAAGCTCTTCGTACAGTCCGTCCACATACGTAAGCTTGCCGTCGGTAACTAATCTTTCAGCCGGAAAATCAGAAATAACAGCATTTTCCTGAAGCTTATTTATAAAACGTGTGTGCACAGCGGCAGTTTCAATTCCGCATCTCTCATATCCGTCAGGTTTATTTCGAACTCTGTCAGCCGCAATATAAACCTTGCGGCAAACACCGTCAAACGGCGTGCCGTATTCCTTTACCGTTCCGTCAGCAAAAATAGCTTTTATGCAGTCTTTTTTGTAAAGGCTGAAATCTTCTATATCTGAGCTTGGCTCGTCTTGGCTGTATAAAAGAGTACATTTTTCAAATTTGTAATCAAACACAGGATTGAGATTTTTTCTTATCGCATGGGAAGCAATAAATCTTGCGGTCGCTCCGTTTTCTAAATTGCATATAATATCAGCCGTATCAAAATTTTCAATTTTATTTGCACGCTGTAATTTTGCCGTAAAGCTGACAGGCTCAAGACAAGTGTTTATCTCATTTCCGAGCAAATAGAACATGTTGTGCAGATAGTGTGCGGCGGCGTTGTTTGCTATGCTGTCGTAAATAAGCGCCCCGTCTGCGGTGCGTATTTTGCCTGCCCATCCTGTACCTCTGCTGAAGTAGTCTGCGTCTCTCGGCCATAATACAAGCGTTTTGAGTCTTATCGGCTTTCCGAAAAGACCTGACATGCAGTCTTTCTTTACTGCCTCTATAGCCTCGGAATGAGACCACTGGTACCCTATGTATACAAATTTGCCGGATTTGTCGCGAGCCTTGATTAGGCGGTCGATATCGTTTTTATCGGCGCAAAGCGGTTTTTCGCAAACTACGTTTGAACCGTTCTCAAGAGCTTTTATAATGTGTTCCGTGTGGAAAGCAATAGGCGTAACAATAAGAGCTATATCGGCTTTGTTTCCCTTGGAATAAAACTCGTCAAGCGAAGAGAAAAGCGGTATACCTTTTTGGGCAAGAACAGGAGTCAGTTTGCAGTGTTCCGGAAAAGGTTCGACTGCGGCTGATACACAAACACCGTGTGACGCTCCGTTTTGAAGAAGCTCGGATAAGAGAACCTCTCCGTATCCGCCTATACCTACACAAACGATTTGTACGTTTTTCATAAAATGAAACAAACCTTTCGTAAATCTCTAAAATGAGTAATTATGTGCTGTCACGCAAAAATTTTTGCCGTTTAATTTCACAGTACCCGTTAAAGTGCAGCTATGAAAATACACCCGGACAAAATAAGTTATGAAAGTTAAGTTAAAAAGAAAATACGTTATGAAAAAAGTATGCTGATTTCACCGGCAGTCAGTTTTTCGGTAATTCCGCTTTCATACCGGACAATTAAACCTCCGTCGGAGGCAATGTCAAGCGCCGCCGCACGAAGCTGCAAATTGTCCTTGATAACGCTTATTTCTTTTCCCAGTACGGCGGAACGCCGGCGGTATAATGAGATGAACTCGGCATCCGTCAGCTTGTATTCTCCGTACATAGATTCAAGCTCGTTTAAAATAAGCGCACAAAGCTGTTCTTTAGACAGCTTCTTTTTTGACACATCGGTAAGAGCTCCGATTTTTTTTCTTAACTCCGGCGGAACAAGCGTCTTATCAACAACAAAATTAACGCCGATACCTGCGATAATTCCGGTTTCGTCAGGACTTTTCACTGCTTCGCATAACATTCCGCTGATTTTCTTAGCGCCGGAGTATATGTCGTTTACCCATTTTATCGAAACCGACTCGGTCGAGGTGAGTATATCGATTGCTCTGCAAACGGCATAGCTTAGCTTAACCGTGAAGAGCGGATCGTCTGTAAAGCGGGATTTTTTGAGAAGAACGCTGAAATACAGTCCGTCGCCTTTTGGAGAGTAAAAGCTCTTTCCTTTGCGCCCCCGCCCGGACAGCTGTTCCTTTGCAATTACCGTGTGTCCGTGGTCAAGGAGGCGCCAACGTTCTTTTATGTAAGTGTTTGTGGAGTTTACAGAGTTTAATACAAAACAGTTTCTGCCGAGAAAGTCGGTTTTGAGAAATGACTGCATGAGAGTTACTTCCATTTGCCACGCCTCCTTCTTAAAAAATTATACAAAATAATGATACTACCAAAAAAATCCGTTGTCAATAATTTTAATTTTAAAAGCGCTTAATTTTTGATTAAAGTGTGCTATATTTACCATATTTTATGCCAAACTGATGTATTTGTTAAATGTGACAAATATGTGCACGTTAAGTGACAAAAAATCATTAAAAACGACTCTTGACAAAAGTGTGAACAAGTGATATACTCTATAGCTGTTGAAGCCAGTAGAATCATGCAGAAAAGGGGGAAACCCTGTCGGAACTAAGTTTTCGGCGTCTAATGACATGACTGCGAGGATTTTGGTTCTCCGGAGAATCCCGTGAAACAATCGGGTGCCGAAGGGGCAAGGCGATTATGATTCACCGAAACTCTCAGGCAAAAGGACGGAGCGTCTTTATGCGGTTCCCGGCAAAAGTCGGGGATTGTATTTGATTTAACGCCGAATCGGTTATCCGGTTCGGCAGTTTGCTTTTTTGGGCAAAAACAACAAAAATAAAAAACAAAAACAAGTCATCATACCGCTTTTATTGTTATATGATTGTAGTGGAGGTAAAAGCGTGTATGATGATTTTGTTATTGAAACAGTTTTTTGCGGACTTGTACACAAAGGCTTTTCCGTTTATAGGCGAGGTGTTGCTTCCGGCAATGCTGATAATTACAGCCGCCGTGCTTACTGTACGTACGTATTTTTTTCAGTTTTGCAGTATCGGCGATATGTTCAAAACAACGGTCGGAAGCCTTATAAGCAGAAAAAAACGCAATAAAGACGAAGTTTTTAAGCAAACAAAGGAAAAAACAAAGGAAAAAAATTCTCAAAAAGGAACAGTATCTCCGTTTTCAGCACTGTGTACCGCTCTTTCGGCAACAATCGGAACAGGGAATATAGCAGGAGTTGCATATGCTATGGTAATGGGCGGCGCAGGAGCGGTTTTCTGGATGTGGGCGGCAACTTTTGTCGGAATGATACTGAAGTTTGCTGAGGGCGTCTTGGCGGTAAAGTACAGAGTGAGCGAACAAGACGGCGTAAAGGGCGGAGCTATGTATTACATTGAAAAGTGTACGCATAGGTTTGGACTTAAAAAAAGCGCCAAAGCTTTCGCACGTATTTTTGCCGTTGCAACAGTGTTTGCCTCGTTTGGGATAGGAAATATGAGTCAGGCGTCGGCTATCAGCAAAAGCATGGAGTCTGCGTTCGGCTTGTCAGACGCTTCTTGCGTATGTCTTGGTATTGTGCTTTCTGTTGCAGCGGCGGCAGTTGTTATCGGAGGAGCAAAACGTATTGCCGGCGCTAATGAAAGACTTGTGCCGTTTATGGCGGTATTTTATATAGCAGGATGCCTGGTGATTTTAGCTGTAAGAGCTGAATATATCGGCGACGCACTGTTTAGCATATTTTCAAACGCATTCGGAGCCGATGCGGCTACCGGGGGCATAGGTGGTTATGCGGTGGCAAAATCAGCGTCCTGGGGCTTGCGCAGAGGGCTGTTTTCAAACGAAGCAGGCCTTGGCTCCTCAGCAACCGTACACGCAATGTCACAGGAAAATAATCCAGTAAAGCAGGGCTTTTGGGGAATGTTCGAGGTGTTTTTTGACACAGGAGTGATATGCACTTTGACTTCTCTCGTGATATTAACAACAACCGGTATTCCGCATATCGGAAACGGAGCGAATGGAGCGAATATTGTCGGTGACGAAGCGAAACTCGGACTTGCGGTGAATGCCTTCTCGTTTGTGTTTGGAAATTACGGCGGAGCTTTTGTTGCACTGTCAGTCGCGTTGTTTGCCTTTTCAAGTATACTCGGATGGTGTTTTTACGGAGAAAAAGCGTGTGAATACCTGTTTGGAAAAAAAATTACCTTTTTGTATAAGGCTGTATTTTCGGCTTCTATTATACCGGGAATGATGCTGGGTGCGGATCTTGTTATGAATGTTTCGGATTTGTTCAACATATTTATGGCAGTTCCGAATCTCAGCGCAGTATTGCTTATGTCAGGAGAAATATCGCAGTGCGTTAAAGTGTATTTGAAGAGTACCGGTAAGGGGAGAGGAAAGAATAAAGAAAATAATAATGAAAAGAGTAATGAAAAGAATAAAGGCAAATACTGTTTATCGGCGAACGGAAGTAATACACAGACCTGACTTACTTATAAAATGAGGAAAGCAGCCGGAGATTGCTCATGGCTGCTTGCAGGTCACTATTCATTTTGCGGATTTTATGTACTCATAAATTTCTTTAGTGTTAGAGCACACGGCAACGGCAGGTACTTCGTCAAGAAGCTTTTTTTCTGAAAATCCGTACAGCGCAGCAATGCCGTCAATACCTGCTTTATTGGCATGGGTTATGTCGTGCGGCGAATCTCCTACCATTACGCATTTGCCAGGTTCAACACAGCAGTGCTCAGGCGCATTTTCAAGCGCATAGCAAATTACTTCATATTTTACGGTTCTTGTGTTGTCGAGATTTGAGCCGGCAATATAGTCGAACTTGGAGTAGATAGAAAAGTGTTCAAGAATACGCTTTGCGAAAACTTCCGGTTTTATTGTCGCAAGCAAAATACTGCATCCGTCATTTCGGAGATTGTCGAGAAGCTCAGGAACACCGTCGTAAAGACTGCATTCGAACAAACCGCCTGCGGAATAATATTCTCTGTATGCGCTGACAAGCTTTGTCCCGGTTTCAAGGTCAACACCGCAGAAATTCATGAATTGCTCCCTTAACGGTGGCCCTATAAAACACTTGAGAGTGGCAGGATCTTCAATCCTGCCGAGCACCTTCTTTATTGCGTATGCGGCGGACGTCGTTATTCCCGGCGATGAATCAATAAGAGTACCGTCAAGGTCAAAAAGTACCGTTTTGTATTTTGACATATGCTTCTCCTTTACGGTGATAGGTAAAACTGTTTACTGTTCAGAATAAATTGCAATAATATAGTAATAATATATTATTATAACAATATACCGTCAAAGTTTGTATAGTTATTTGTTAATATATTTCAAATTGTACGGCAACTTAAAATTTTAAATTTACACTGATTACCGTTGTTGGATTTAAGGGAGGCTGACAAGTTTTTTATACATTTAGATATGCATTTTTAACAAAATAAATTTAATTGACTAAATTAAACAAACATCAAAAAAAGGAAAAATTAGTCATATTGTACAAATATTGAAATGAAAATGGATTAAAATATAGAAATGTGTAGAATAAAATGTAAAAAAAGTATTGACAAATTTAAGATTTCTGTGTATAATAAGCACAATAACAGTGAATGGGAAAAGTAATGAATAACAACCGCAAAATATCGACCGAAAGAAATGATAAGGACAGAATTGAATTGGCAGCAGCTGCGGCTAAGAACAGCGACAAGCTGGCGTTCGTTGAACTTATCGGTATATTTTCTCCGTACATATCGGCACTTGCCAGATCCTTTGGTCTGCCCGAGAGCGAGTACGATGACTTGTGCCAGGTGGGTAGAATAGCGCTGTATCGGGCGGTTTGCACGTATAATTCGGATAAAGCGTCGTTTGCTACTTTTTCAAGAGTTTGTATAAAGAACGCGATGACTTCTTTTGTGCGTTCGTATAAGTCAAAGGCAAGGCTTTCTCAGGGCGCTCTTGCGTTTGAGGAGCTGACTGACGAATCGATTGCAGCGGCAGACGGCGGAAGCACGCCGGAAGATTTCGTGCTGGCGGAAGAGTTCATAAAAGAGCTTGAATCGGCTATGAGTACGGTTTTGTCGGCGTTTGAAAAGAAGGTTTTGGAGTATAAACTTTCCGGTATAGGGATTGCCGAAATCTCGGTACTTGTCGGAAAGGATACAAAATCCGTTGAGAACACGCTTTTCAGAGTAAGGCGCAAGCTGAAGAAAAGCCTTGAAAATTAAGGGTACTGCCATATGGCGGAAATATGGAAAAGCGTGGCTTAAATATATGCTTCTTCGTGAAACGATGCGAAAGCAGTGCGGGTCGTAACCGTGCGGAAGCAAATAATAATTTACTCAAAGCGAGGGAAAGACAAATGTACGAAAACAAGACACTGGTTTGTGAAGATTGCAAAAACGAGTTTATTTTCACTGCCGAGGAACAGGAGTTTTACGCTTCAAAAGGTTTCCAGAACGAGCCCAAGAGATGTAAGGCTTGCCGTGACGCAAGAAAGAACGCTCAAAGACCTCAGAGAGAATACTTTACAACTACTTGCGCAAGATGCGGCAAGGAAGCAAGAGTTCCTTTCCAGCCCACCAGCGACAGACCTGTTTATTGCAGCGATTGCTTCGCAGCAATGAAAGAAGAGCAGTAATAACGTTATAACAAACTCGGCTCAGGGTTTTTGTTGCTTTAATAATTCGTTCATTGATTGACGGCGTGTGTGCCGGAGTTATATTTGCCTCATCCCCCGAATGAGTTTGAATCTCTGTGATTACTGAGCGGGAAACCGCACATATTTAATCCCTCGTGCAGCAGCGCGGGGGATTTTATTTTTATGCTTATCTTACATTTATATTTCTGTAAAACAGTCATACAATAAATGATAAACATTAACACGCAAATACGAAATACTCAAACATACAAAACAAATATGAAATAACAAAAAATAATCCTGCGCCGGAATTACCCGATACAGGATTAAATATTTTTTAGACGGTCTTATTTAAGTGCCCAATTATTCAGCTTCAGCTACTGCTATGACTTGGTCAATGTATTCCCTGTTAGCGTTGTAATCAGCCAAAGCCTGTTCGTCTCCTGCGTCAGCAAGATCTTTGACTGCTTTTGCAACGTTGTAGAGAGAGCTGGTATGTGTTTTTCCGTAAATTGTCACGGTATTTCCAAGACCATTAGAAATCTTTATGTAAGGTCTTGCAGTAATATTGGAGGTTACCTGGAACTTGTTAGTAATGTCAAGTCCTACGCACACGCCTGTAAAGGTTGCATCTCCGGTAATCTCGTCAACCGAATAGATTGTTTCCTTAAGCTCGCCGTTTTCATAAACTCCGGCCTTTCCTTCTACATAGAGAGGAGTGTTGGAGTCTGGCTTCTTGAAGCTGTGGGTAAGCTCTGATCCGTACTGAATGAGCATATCCTCACGGGCAACGATGAATCCGTATTCTTCAAGATTGCCGAGAACTCTCTGTCCTGCAGAAATTGTAGCACGGAATCTGATACCGTTATTGGTTGTGTTGTCTCCGCCGAGACGGATGCTTGCGTATTTGCCTATAACGGGAGCAGATGCTTCATCTGCTGATTGCCATACGGCATAAACCTCAGTGTCGCCTGTCAGAGTGATGGATGAAACAACATCAGAAACGGTCGCATCAGGAGTTGTCGCCCATCCCATGAAGACGTAGCCTTCAACTTCGGGATAATCATTGCTGAGAAGATATCCGGTACCCAAACCACGGTTTTTGTCAGGAGCTGTATGCTTGATAACAGCTGCGCCATCAGGAGCGTTTGTGTTGTAGGTTACCGTTGTTATGCCTGCTCTGTATACACGAAGCGAATCGATATATGAGTCACCGCTCCAGGTAATGGTATTGGGGTCGAATCCGAGACCGCCTATTGTTTCACATTCAATAAACGGACAATTTGTGTTGCTTGCTGTACTTCTCATGTCAAATTCCATAACATGATATTCACCGTCAGCGATGGCCCTTATGGGAGAGCCCATAATTGTGTTTTCACCGGAAGGCGTTCCGAAGTAGTTATATTGTCCGTCTTCGCCTGTCGGAGCATAGTACCAGATTTTCAAATCCGGAGTTTCTGCCTTAATAGGCGCGGCAACAGACTCATTATAGTCTTGATTGTTTCTGTATTCGTCAGGAACATTCTCTGCTTCTGTTATCTTGTAAACATACTGAACAATGGAATATTCCTTCGGATCAAACGGGGTTGCAGTCCTTATAAGAATTCTTCCGTCGTTTGCCCAGTTGGTGTAAGAAGTGTTCCAGTTAGCATACTGTCTTGCATGCAAAACAGTTCTTCCTTCGTCTTCAATACTTTCAACATAGGTTAAGTGGTTGTAATTGTACAGGTTTTTGTTTTCAGGATCAAATTCTGAACCTTCGAATACGTATCCCATTGCAGGAACGTCGGCAGCCTGAGCAAACGGATAGAATGATCTGTACATCAATTCGCTGACAGCGATTTCTTCTCCAACGTTATAGGAAGTTCCGTCGGATGCCATCCATTTCTGGGAATTGGGCACGTCGTATCCGAGTTCTTCAGGAGACGGGAAGGTGTATGTGTCGCCCTCAATATCCTTTATGAACTTGTAATTTGAAGAGGTTGCGCTTTCCTTGAAGAGTATTGCATTTTCCGGGAAGCAGTATAAAGCGAAATTATCTACATACCAGGTAGAGGTGTAGTAGGTATCGGTTTCAGTGTCCTTCTTCACATTGTTTGCTGTTGAGAAGCCCTTTAATCCTTTGTCTGTGGTGTAAGACTGTTCCTTATGTACCCATGTCATCGATTCAATGTCGGAATAGTAATAACGCTTGTCTTCATTGGAGTCTGAACCTTCGTTGTGAGTAAATCTTATGAAACCGTCATTATATTTGCTGACGTCATCAAGCATCAAATCATACGATACCGTGTACTTTGCGTTAGCATAGGTTATCGGACTGGAATAGAAATTAGGTCCGAAAAGACGGTACTGCGAACCGGTATTTTCGGAATAGATTTTAGCAACATTGTTGCCGCTGTTTGTGGGATCAACGTCTACGGTTGTGGAAGAAGTTCCGTCAGCTCTGCGGTTTGTTTTTTCAGTGATATAATTGGAATTCTTGTAAAAATGCTGATTTATGTCTGTGCCCTGTTCATAGTCGAAGAAAATAACGAGTTCGCCCATTTTTTCATCGATTGTCGGTACGGACAAGGGGTAAAGCGTTTTGTAAGACGGAATTTGATCGCCTGACATAACGTCGCCGGGATAATAAATATTATCTCCGTCCGTCCACGCCGTAAAGTTTTCAGCAGCCCACTCGGGATTTACTTCGGCAGGCGATTTGATTGTGATAGAATCGCTTGCGTCAGCAGTTTCAAGGGAAATATCTGTGCCGTACTTGTACATAAATGAATGATCAGGATAGTAGTATATCTTAAGATCATCAATACACAGAACACCTTTATTCGGAATAACTCTGAATTCAATTATTTTGTTTATTGAATTGTCTTTATAAGCTATACCTTTTTGCGGGAACAGACTGCTGCTGTCGAAACCAAAATAAGTGACCTTTTCTTCGTCGATTTCGCAGAACCCGGGAACAGAAGAGTGGAGCCATGTTCCTTTTGCATCATTTATGTTGTTGGTGTCCTTGTTTCTTGAAATCAAATCGTCTTTGCTTGTACCGTCTGTCTTATATGGATTAGGCGTTACAAACCAACGCTCCATGTATCCTGCAATATCACCGTTTGGCGACATGTAGTCATACTCTGCGGAATATTTTCCTTCAAGAGGTTTGAAATCAGTAAACTTTACCAAATACTGATGCCAGTCGTTGTTGATTGAAGTCATTACCATATACTTGTCAGCCGGATCCTCTTCAGAAGCGTCCAAAGAAAGGAGTGTGCTGCTTCCGGTTACTGAGGCAGAGGGAATAACCGTAGTATCGATGTAGTCGATATACTGAGGTTCTGCGCCGTTAAAGCTCTGATAATAAACGAGTTTACCGAGTTTTTCATCAAGCATAGGAATGTCAAGCCCGGTTTCCCGAAGAGCTGCCTGCGCGTCCGCTGTGCTTGGTGCAGTAAGCTCTTCCGATGTTTCTACGGAGTCGAGGGTGAACGCAGAGGCACTGAAGCACGACGCGAATACCATCAAAGCCGCCAAAACAAAAACAAAAAGTCTTTTCATGGTTCATTTCTCCTTAATTTATTTTGTGTTACTAATATATCATTAAATTATTTCTTTTTTATTAATATTAAGCATGAAAAGATTAAATTGAATAAAAACAGCACTTTGTACAATTAAGCTGGAAGAAAATCGTGCACTATGCAAAAATGACCCTAAAATGGAAATATATCACATAAGAGTCATTTTCTTTATATTGTAATAAGAATTAAGGCAGATTGGTAAAAGACGTTGCGGATTATTATTGCAGAAAATTTAATTGGCGGCAGTCAAAGCTCTGTCAACGCTATTGAAAACCGCTCCGTCTCCGATTTCTGAGATAACTCCGGCACGGTCAAGCATGTGACGGGTGTTGTCGTTGAGTCCGCACAGTATTACCCGTATGTTCTGGGCCTTGAGGCGTGCCACAAGCTCGGTCAGGATTTCAGCGCCTGTCGTGTCAATTGCTGAAACGCCTCGAATTGAAAAGATTAATTCTCCGCAGCCTTGCGGAAGCTTTTCGAGAGCCTTTTCAAGAGTTACGGCGTTAATGAAGAATATAGGTCCGGTAAGATAAAGAACGTAAGAATTGCTGTGAGCGTCCTCGATATTTTCGTCACCACGGAAACGGCGGTTTTCAACTTTTGCAAGCTCATATTCAAGCTTTGCGGAACGCATGATAAACAGTACGGCGGAAAGTACAATACCGATTATTATTGCGGTAGTCAGGTCGAAAATCACGGTAGCAGCCATAGTAACGAGAAATTTTGCGCAAGCGGCACGGAATTTTTTTGTAAAGAAGTACTTAATGCTGCTCCATTCGTTCATTCGCCATGCGGTAACCATCAGCACTCCGGCAAGGGCGGAAAGAGGAAGAAGAGCCATAACCGGTCCCAAAATGAACATGGATGCGAGAAGTCCGAGAGAATGTACAATGCCGCAAACTCTTGTTTTACAGCCGGATTTTATTGCAACGCTTGTACGTGCGATGGCGGCGGTAGCCGGAACGCCTCCGAAAAGAGGCATTAGGATGTTGCCTACGCCTTGGGCTATAAGCTCTTGGTCTGCATCAAACGACTCGTTTTTCATACGTGAAGCGCTTGCGCCGCAAAGCAGGCTTTCTATTATTGCCAGTGCGGCAATGCTTATTGCAGGAGATATAAAACCTGCGATTTTTGAAAAGTCGACAGCGGCGAAATTGAGACGCTCCTCAAGGAAGAGAGTCTTGGGGATTTCTCCGACGGTTGCGACATCAAAGCGAAAAACAACGCTTATAATTGTTGAAACAATAATTCCGACAAGCGACGACGGAATTACGCTGTTAAGTTTTTTCGGCCAAACTATCATTATTACAACGACAATAATACCCAAGATAAGAGTAGGTATGTCGGGAACAAAGCCAAGTCTGAAATAGGAAGATATTTTTTCGATTGCACTTGCACCCTCGGATGCAGTGCCGAAAAAATTGTCAATCTGACCGAGCGCTATGGTGACAGCGATACCAGAGGTAAAGCCGGTAATTACGGGACGGGGAATCATCTGCACAAGTCTTCCCAGTTTGAAAACGGCGCATAAAAGAATGATTATACCGGCAAGGAATGAAACGAGAAAGACATTTTGCAGACCGTCTTTAGCAACAATGCCTATAAGGATTGCTGACATAGCGCCGGTAGGGCCGCTTATTTGGAATGACGCGCCGGATAAGGCTCCAATGATGATACCGGCCATTATCGCCGTTACAAGTCCTGCTGCGGCAGTAGCTCCGCTGCTGACACCGAAAGCGAGCGCAAGAGGCAGTGCGACTGCGGTAACAGTAAGGCCGGCCATTACGTCTTTTGAAAATGAACTGAGATTGTAGCCGTGGAATTCGTTTTTAAGGCGGTTCACATAGCGTTTAAGCAAGTTCAACATCTCCGAAAAAATATATTTTATTTAATGCGCATAATAATGCACACTTCAATAATTATACTCTTTGGAAAATGTAATATCAACTTGGGAAAGTGCTGTTTTTACCGGTAAAACAAGACCATTATTTATATATTTTAACAGAAAATGAGTTAATCGTCGAAACACATAATCCCGACTCCGCTGCCAACCGGCAGTCCTTTTCTTACACGTTCGGCGTAAGCACGCTGAAGGGAGGTATGCTTTGGTAAATTTTCATAATCATACGTGTCTGTTTTTCCGAAAACTCGGAACAACCCCTCGTAGTCGTAGGTTTCCGAACTTTCTATGACAGTGTAGTCGCCCGCAAAGTTAAGGATTGCTGAGTCAGGAGCAAGCATGTTTTTATGCTCAGGATACAGAAGCCAGCTGTCAACCGTGAAAATATTTGTGCCGAACATCTCGCAGGCCCTTTTGTAAGTATATTTTAAGGCATTGGTGGAAAGGTCGGCTCCGTCGGGAACATGCACGTTTATAATGCAGTCGCCGTTACGTATCAGACGACCGTGAACAGTAATGTCATCATAAGAAAAATAGGATAAATTGAATTGCAGTTGTCCGATACAGAATATGCGGGGAATAAGAAATCCACACAGCCATACATAGTCGTCTACGCCAAAATATCCGTGTTCCCGTGAAAATTTTGCGGAACAAGCGGCAATATGTTTTATGTTACCGGAAAAAATGTCATCGGGAATACCGTAGTTTTTGAAAAGCAGCCCGGTTTTTGCCGCCATGTACACAAAAAGGGAAAGAAATCCGGTTTCGGGCGGGACGGAAGCTGCAGCAAACTCTTTTTTTGACGGCACAAAAAATTCGTCATACGGATAAAACCCGAAAGGGTAAAATCCTATACGGCTTGCCGCACCGGAAAGAGCGGTCGGAATAATTCTCTCTTTGCGGCAGGCAAAAAAGGACTGCGATAGTTTTTCGCAGTCAATGCGGTACAATGTGTTTAAGCATGTTTCAAGCTCGGTTTCGGAAAAACCGAAGGAGAGCGAGTCAGATAAAAGATTTTCAAAGTTTTTCATAAGCTTTTCTGTAATCCAGCGGCTTTTTGCCGGTTGTCTTGGTGAAAGTCTTATTAAAGCTTGCACTGCTGTTGAATCCGCAGCGTGTGGCAATTTCAAGCATAGTCATGTCCGTATCCCGTATAAGCTTTATAGCCTTGTCTATACGTTTAGAACAAACATAACTTTTGGGGGTGATACCGTTCACTTTTTTGAAGCAAAGAGTGAAAAAGTTCTGTGACATTCCGTACTTTGCGGCAAGGTCATGTATGCTGATGTCCTCGCAGAAATTGTTGTCGATATAATCTACGCAGGCGTTGATAATGTGCAGGACTTCCGATATGTTGGGCGGGTAAGCCGCGGTTTCCGCCGTGATTCCGCTTGAGCGGACAATGCGCACAAGAATTTCGATTATCATGTTTTTTATCATTTTCAGGTAGAGAGGCGATTTTTGATCCCATTCTTTCTGTGCGTCAAGAATGAGAGAGGCAATTTTTTCGTAATCGGGAAAGGTGCGGTCGATTTTGTGAGAGTAGTTTTGGTTTCTGACTCTGAAAATATCAAGGCAGTCAGGTGCGTCTGCGTCGGTTAAAGCGTCCCACACGAGTCGGGGCTGGAAGTGTATGGCGATAGTAGACATAGGCTCGTCGGCAAAGATCGTTGTAACTTTGTGGAGCTCGTCGGTGTTGAAAAGAAAAATATCGCCTGGATAAATGTCGTAAGAGCAGTCTTTGAGCGTGTAAATACCACGTCCGCTTTTAAAAAAACCGATTTCAAGCTCAGGATGACTGTGGGGAATGAATTCGGTTTCTCTGGCGGGAGGATTTGAAGTGTGAATATCTATTACACCTTTTACCATGGCAACCTCCGGTACAGTGAGCATTTTAGGATAAACGGGAATTAAGTCGGAATTATTTTAAGGCAGATGTATTTTGCTCCGACGGGAGAAGAAAAGAACATTCGAAACAACGCTTGTAGTGAGGGGGATTGAAGTATCCGCAGTTGAGGCACAGCATGGAGTCATCCGGATTTTTTGGCGGTTTGTGTACGGCAAATTTTTCGGTATCCAGCCTCAGAGGATAGTTAAGTCCCGCAATTTTGCATATAGGGGCGCCTACGGTATAAATATCCTTTATACCCGGCAAAAGCGTCACGGTTATTTTTTTGACTCTGTTTTTGCCGAAAGGTCTTGCGTAAATATAAAGTTTTGTTTTTCTTGAAATGGTGTTGGTGCCGACAAGATTTTTGATTTTCAGCGATACAATTTTTCCGTAAAATGTAGTGTCCGTTAAGAATTTTTGAGGTTTGAACAGGCAAAACGGCAGAATGATAAGTACCGCAACGGTTATGTACACAAGAACATTTTTAGGATTAAAGGTCGCATACGAGCGTGCAAAATATGCTTTTGCGGACATGAACCAGATGACAAACCAAGCTGCCGTAAAAAACAGGGAAAAGAAACGTTTTAATAAAATGCGCCGTTTTAATCCGGTGCTTTGGGAATATGCCGAAACAAACCTGTTTGCTTTTTCCGAGTAGTACTCCGAATTCATGGCGTTCTCCTTTCCTGCAGCCAAGCGCCGCAGTAATTTACGAGGATAAACAAGCTTATGAGAGATTCATGGGGCGCTGCCCCATACCCCGCACGCTTTTTTGAAAAAAGCGTGGGAAAAAGCGCTTTTCATGCGGATACACCGCTCACCCTGTTCGCGCGCTGTCCGCAGGCCTATTCAATTACGCTTTATGATTATTTATAAGCCTTATGCAAAAGAAATTTCAATCAGCAAAAGTAGGAAATCATAAAAAATCTGGTTTTAATACAGTGATAAATTGCAGGCGAGAAAAACGCTTATAATTCGTTTTAATAACAGTTATCAGTTAATCCCGAAGTAAATCATCAAAACCTGAATGTCGGCAGGACTTACTCCGGATATGCGTGAAGCCTGACCTATGCTCTCAGGCTTTATTTTGGAGAGCTTTTGCTTTGTTTCGGCACGTATGCCCTGAATGGCAAAATAGTCGGTGTCCGGAGGAATCTTCTTTCCCTCCAATTTTGAAAAACGCTCGGCGTCACGTATCTGACGGCGTATATATCCCTCGTATTTTATCTCGATTTCCACAGCCTGCCTTTGGCGGCGTGAAAGCCCGTCGGGACGTGAAGGATCTACCGGAGCAAGCTCCTCATACCCAAGCTCAGGCCGTCTCATTAGCTCGGCAAGGCAAATACCGTTTTCCGCACGTGTGGAACCGTACTTGTCCAACAGCTCATCAAGTTGCTTTGACGGCGCAAGGTTTGTAGAGCGTATGCGCTTTATCTCCTCGTCAACACCCTCATATTTTTTCTTGAACTCATCATATCTTGCCTGATCGATCAGACCGAGCTCGTACCCATAATTCATCAAACGTCTGTCAGCGTTATCCTGTCGCAGAAGAAGCCTGTATTCGCTCCTCGAGGTCATAATGCGGTACGGTTCATTCGTTCCCTTGGTTACTAAATCATCTATCAGCGTTCCGATGTACGATGAGTCACGTGAAAGCGTAAAAGCGGGCTTTCCTAAAACATAAAGTGCGGCATTTATTCCGGCAATAAGTCCTTGCGCGGCAGCCTCCTCATATCCGGACGTTCCGTTGAACTGACCGGCACCGTATAGTCCCGGATGTTCCTTAAACTCAAGCGACGGCTTGAGGGAGAGCGGATCGGCACAGTCGTATTCTATGGCGTATCCTATACGCATAACCTGCGCGTTTTCAAGCCCTTTTATCGAGTGCAGCATCTCAAGCTGTACTTCCTCCGGCAAAGACGAGCTGAAGCCTTGCAGGTACACTTCTTTCGTGTCGGTTCCCATAGGCTCAACAAACAGCTGATGCCTTGTCTTGTCGGCAAATCGCATTACTTTGTCCTCAATGCTCGGACAGTATCTCGGCCCGATACCCTTTATCTTTCCGGAGTAGAGCGGAGAACGGTGAATGTTCGCACGTATGATATCGTGCGTTGTTTCATTTGTGTAAGCAATGTAACACGGCATCGAATTAAGATTTTTCTCAAAATCTTTTGTCAGTGAGGAAAAATGCTCCGGTTCGCTGTCGCCGTCCTGCCTTTCAAGCACTGAATAGTCTATGCTGTCAGCATGCAGGCGAACAGGAGTCCCTGTTTTAAAACGCATAAGAGGAATACCAAGCGCTGCCAGCGCCTCCGAGAGAGAACCGGCAGGGAACATGCCGTCCGGACCTCCGTCATAGCTCACGTCTCCTACAATTATTCTGCCTTTTAAGTATGTGCCGGTGGATATAATAACAGCTTTGGCTTTCCATACTGCGCCAAGCCTTGTTACAACCTCCCAATACCCGCCGTCTGTGTTTCTTAAATCGACAATTTCTGCTTGCACCAATTCAAGGTTCGGAGTGTTTTCAATAAGCTGTTTCATGAGCACACGGTAATGAACACGGTCCGCCTGCATACGAAGCGAATGTACAGCCGGGCCCTTGCCCTTGTTGAGTATTCGGCTCTGTAAGCAGACCTTGTCGGCAATTTGTCCCATAGCTCCGCCGAGAGCGTCGATTTCATAAACCAAATGTCCCTTTCCCGTGCCGCCGATAGAGGGATTGCAGGGCATATTTCCGACAGCGTCAAGATTTATTGTGAAAAGAACGGTTTTCAGTCCCATTTTTGCCGGGGCAAGAGAAGCCTCGATACCGGCGTGCCCTGCGCCGATAACTGCGACGTCAACGGTTTTAGATGTGTATTCAGTCATGTTTTGCCTTCCGTAATATGTGTAATATGTCCGTAAAGTGTCAAAGGATTGTCAAAGGATATTTTATAGAAAACTTTATAGATACCTGTACTTTGTTTTATATTTCCTTGAAAATAATTCTGGTTCTCGTAACCGAATAGTTGTCAGGCAGGCAAAGACCTGCGCTGTTAAGGGAATCGACAACGTAGTCGGGTTTTAAGTACATGCTGTCGTAAGCGGTAAGCGTCAGAGTAAGAAGTGTGTCGCCGCCCGCAATTTGTACAGACCATGACTTAATCATCGGAGCAATGTCCGCAAGCTTTTCTCCCGACTTTGTGTGCTTGGAAACAGGAGGCGGATTTTTAAGTACCTCGCTAACCTTTGCGGCATCAGCGTGGAAATCATAAAATACAACGTCGTATACTGCATATTCTATGTTTTTCATCTTAATTTCCGGATATGATACATCTTTTATGCATATTTCTTCCGGAACAGCTTTCGCAAGCCGTTCTTTTACTTCAGAACAGGAAAGCTCCTCTGTCAGGCTTACGTCAACGAGCTCGTTTTCACCCTCCATGCCGACCGAAAGCGGAAGCCCGAAAACAATCTTCGGACGGGGATTAAATCCCTGCGAGTATTTAAGCGGCAGTCCGGCACGTTTTAAAATACGTATAAAGCTGTGGTTAAAATCAAGATGTGAAATGAAAGCAAGGCTTCCTTTTTTAGAAAAGGTAATACGGTAATCACTCATTGTTTTCAACCTCCGCACCTGAAATTTTTGGGTTTATGCAGCGTTTCGTGCAAAGAGACGCACCGAATTTTGCCGCACCGCAGGCAGAACACTTTGTGAGACAGTCGGGCGTTGTCGCTCCGTCCATTGCCTTTTTTGCCTCAGAGATAAGAAAACTCTTGTTTACGCCGCAGTCAATGTGATCCCACGGAAGCTTGTCTTCAAAGTCAAAATTGCGGACGGCGTAAAAGTCGGGATCAATGCCGGATTGTTCAAAGGCTTTCATCCATGCGTCGTAAGAAAAATATTCGTCCCACGCGTCAAATTTCACTCCCGAAAGGTGAGCGTTTAATATGGCCTTGCCGAGCCGCCTGTCGCCTCT
This sequence comes from Clostridiales bacterium, assembly GCA_003343885.1. Taxonomy (GTDB): domain Bacteria; phylum Bacillota; class Clostridia; order Oscillospirales; family CAG-382; genus UMGS882. Next base: position 29,128 of record QAKH01000094.1, read on the forward strand.
TGCAAACACAGCTTCAATACGGCTGAGCTTTGCGTCATGCCAGTGATAGCGTATTTTACCCGATGAAATGCTTGATCCGAGCAGCTTCTGTTTGCGCTGGAGCTCTTCGAGAGTGTCCTGACCGAACCACTGGAACGGCGTGTGCGCCTTAGGCACAAGGCAGGAAGCCGAAAGAGACACCTCAATGGCTCGTCCTTTGGGACGTGATGGATTTTTGTAGTACTCGTCAACGATTTTTCCGGCAAGTTGGGCAATACCTGCCACATCTTCGTCGGTTTCGGTAGGCAGTCCTATCATAAAGTAAAGCTTAACATTCGTTCTTCCGGAGGAAAAAGCGCCCCGGCAGCCGTCCAAAATCTCCTGCTCGGTCAGGTTTTTGTTGATGACGTCACGGAGCCGTTGTGTGCCGGCTTCCGGCGCAAAAGTAAGGCCTGACTTTCTTACGCCTTGTACTTTCTTCATAATTTCCGCCTCAAAACTGTCTATTCGCATAGACGGAAGAGATAAGCCTATTTTTTCCTTGTCGGTCCAGGTTTTTAAGGTGTCGACAAGCTCCATAAGACACGGATAGTCGCTTATGCTTAATGAAGTTAGCGATATTTCCTCGTATCCCGACGACTCATACTGTGAAAAAGCCTCACGGTTGAGAGTTTCCGGAGATTTTGCCCTGTACGGTCGGTAGATTATTCCTGCCTGACAGAAACGGCAGCCTCGCATACAGCCTCTTGCACATTCAAGCATGATTCTGTCGTGAACCGTCTCAGTAAAGGGAACAGGTATGTCTTTAGGAAATCTTGCCTTGTCAAAATCAGTTATGCAGTTCTTTTCAATAAACGCGGGAACATCCGGATATTTGGGAGTAATCCCGATAAATTTTCCGGTATTACCGTCATATTCAGGCTCGTAAAGAGAGGGAACATAGTTGCCCTTTATGTGCGACGCAAGACGGAGAAACTCATTTCTGTCGAATACGTCGTGCGTCTTTTTGTAATTTATATAAAATTCCACCGTTTCGGCAAGAGATTCTTCTCCCTCTCCGATATTGAATATGTCGAAGAAATCCGCAACCGGCTCCGAATTGTATGAGCAGGGACCTCCGCCGATTATTATTGGATCATCGTTTGTTCGCTCACCGGAAAGCAACGGGATACCGGCAAGAGAAAGAACATACAGTACGTTTGAGTAGCTCATCTCATATTGCAGGGTAAATCCGACAAAGTCGAAATCCTTAAGGGCGTCGCCGCTTTCGTGAGCGTAAAGAGGAATATTTTTTTCTTTTAACAGCTCCGCCATGTCCGGCCACGGAGCGTAGCAGCGCTCGCACCATATGCCGTCATGAGCGTTTAAGCATTCGTAAAGGATTTTTACGCCGAGATTTGACATGCCGATCTCGTAAGCGTCCGGAAAACAAAAGGCAAATCTTGCGGAAATTTTGCTTTTGTCCTTAATTATTTGGTTTAGTTCGCCGCCGGTATATCTTGCAGGCTTTGAAACTTTTTTCAGGTATCTGAAGGCTTGTTGTTTCGGAGTCATAACAAATAAACACACCTTTTTATATTATTCACATCATTATAGCAAAAAGCAAGCGTTTTGTAAAGACTTGAAAAATGGCGTAACGAGCGGCACAGGAAAAAATTAAGGAAAAACGTGTAAAATAAAGAATATATTAACAAATAAGCGAAAAATTTGCCTTTTTACTTGACAAGTGGGAAGGCGTATTGTATAATTTACTATGTTAAAGGGTACAAAATAACATAATTTTTAATAATTATATCAAGTGCCTTGCGGTATAAATATAACGTTTTTTATATTTTTTTGATTATAGATTACAAAAATCATATGATATGCGCACGTCTGCTCCGACGTGCCGGTTGACGTATAAATTTGTACATATTGTGAGGCACCTGTCTTGTTATTTTTGTAGAATGAGGAGGTGCTTATGTTTTGGATCCGTTAACAATTGTAATTACGGTTGTTGTTGCAGCAGCCTGTCTTGCCGCAGGTATTTTTATAGGCATACAGCTGCGCAAGAAATATGCCGAAAAAGAAATCAAATCAGCCGAGGACGAGAAAAAGAGGATACTCGACGAGGCGCAGAAAGCAGCCGAAACAAAGAAAAAAGAAGCTTTGATTGAGGCAAAGGAAGAAATTTTAAGAAACAAGAACGAAGTAGAAAAAGAACTTAAAGAGCGCCGCAACGAGGTTGCTCGTCTTGAAAAGCATGCCCAGCAGAAAGAAGAAAGCCTTGACAGAAAGATAGAAAGCTACGAGCATAAGGAAGAGCTTCTCGCTTCAAGAACGCAAAAGCTTTCCGAAAGAGAGGACGAGCTTGAAAGAATTATCGAGAGCGAAATAAAGAAACTTGAGGAAATTTCAGGCTTTACATCAGACCAGGCCAAGGATTATATACTCAACAAGGTAGAGTCCGAGGTAAGACATGAAGCGGCGATGAAAATCAATGCGATTGAGCAGGAATATAAGGAGGAAGCCGACAACAAGGCTCGCAATATCATTTCTCTCGCTATCCAGCGCTGTGCCTCAGAGTTTGTGTGTGAAGCGACGGTTTCTGCCGTTGACCTTCCGAACGACGAGATGAAAGGCCGTATAATAGGCCGTGAAGGAAGAAACATAAAGACAATAGAAACGCTCACGGGTGTTGACTTAATTATCGACGATACTCCGGAAGCAATTACCGTATCAAGCTTTGATCCGGTAAGGAGAGAAATCGCAAGACTTTCTCTTGAAAAGCTTATTTCGGACGGCAGAATTCATCCTGCCCGCATTGAGGAAATGGTTGACAAGAGCCGCCGTGAAGTTGAGCAGATAATTAAGCAGTCCGGCGAGCAGGCAACCTTTGAAACGGGAATCCACGGAATAAATCCGGAGCTTGTAAAGATACTCGGCAGACTGCGTTACCGTACAAGCTACGGACAGAACGTGCTTGTTCACTCTATCGAGGTTTCACACATAGCCGGAATGATGGCGGCGGAAATAGGAGCAGATGTGACTCTTGCCAAGAGAGCAGGCTTGCTGCACGATATAGGCAAGGCGCTTGACCATGATATGGAAGGTTCCCATATTCAGATAGGCGTAGATCTTGCAAAGAAATATCATGAAAATCCCGAGGTTATCCACGCAATCGAGGCGCACCACGGTGACGTCGAGGCAAGAACTCTTGTCGCAATGCTTGTTCAGGCGGCAGACGCTGTTTCAGCGGCACGTCCTGGAGCAAGACGTGAAAACCTTGAGTCCTACATCAAGCGCCTGCAGAAGCTTGAGGAGATCGCAACCGGATTTGACGGCGTAGAAAAATGCTTTGCTATCCAGGCAGGCCGTGAAATACGTATTATGGTAAAGCCGGATAAAGTAAGCGACGACGATATGACATTCCTTGCAAGGGATATAGCGAAGCGTATCGAGGATGAGCTTGAGTACCCGGGACAAATCAGGGTTATGCTTATAAGAGAAAACCGTCAGGTGGATTACGCAAAGTAAGGCATCTGCTGTTATTAAAGAATATATCTGTCGGAAAAAACAAGCCGGCAGTGTGCCCGGCTTATATTGCCGGGCATATTTTTATATTTATACAGTAATTTTTTTGCGGCAAAAAACAGAATTTCATGGCGATAACAATCTTAAAACGGGAAAATAAAACATGGAAAAGGGCGGTGAAGAAAAATGACATCCGGAACACAGGTTGTTTTTTCTTATCAGGATGCATACTTTAATATACATCATACAATAAGCGAGAACAGCGAGCCGCCATACGCAAAACTGCATCTGCATAATATGTATGAGCTGTACTGCTTTATAGACGGAAGCGGTACGTTTACCGTAGAGGGAACAACATATCCGCTTGAGAGCGGAACAATAATTCTCATGCGCCCGGGAGAAGCGCACAGCGTAAAAATAGACTCAAGCAAAAGGTATGAAAGAAAAGCCGTCCACTTTGATCCCGGTTTTTTTTGCCGTGAATCGGATAGTTTATCCGATATTTTAAGTACATTTGAAACAGATGAAATAGAGAAATGCAATTGTTTTGTCTGCGGAGAGAAAACGGAGTTTTACCTTAAACTGCTGGACGAAATAACAAATCCTAAGCTTGTTACAAAAAAAGAAAAACTCACGTCAATCCGGGCAAATCTTCCGGCACTGCTTTACGGGCTAAGCGTAAGTAGACGTGAAAACAACTTTGTAAACGAGTCCACTTCGGATAGATTAGTATGGAAAATAATACAGTTTATTGACAGAAATCTTGAAAACGACTGGACTCTTGACACGCTTGCGGAAACGCTGTACCGGGACAAAGCATATTTAAACAGAAGATTTCGCAAGGTAATGGGTACAAGCATATGGGACTATACTATACGCAAGCGGATTGTCTGTGCACAAAGGGAAATATACCGCTCCGGAAATATAGGCGACGCGTTTAAAGCAAGCGGTTTTAAGGATTATTCCACTTTTTTCAGAAATTATCAGAGAATAAACGGTGCAGCACCCTCGGACGACGCAAAATCCCGTGAGCAGAGAGATACTTGATATACGTAAATTTAGACCGGTTGAAGCAGTCAAGTTTGCAAAAAAGTATTGACTTTTCAGACCTTGTTGCTTATACTATTTAAGGTAAAAGGCAAGCGTTGCGCTTGACGTTTTGGACCTTTGGAAAGGAATGAATTTTATGAAAAAGAATCTTGTTGTAATCGGATACGGCGGAATGGGAACCTGGCATACACAGCACGCGCTGAAGAGTGACGTAGTAAACTTGGCGGGTGTATACGATATAAATCCTGAGAAGAATAAACTTGCTGAGGAGAGAGGAATATTTGCATACGACTCCTACGAGGCAGTTCTTGCAGATGAAAAAGTTGATCTTATTACGGTAGCAATACCGAATGATTCACATAAGGAAGTTGTTATAAGAGCGCTTGAGGCAGGGAAAAATGTAATATGTGAAAAGCCTGTTTCCATGGACTCGGCTGAGCTTGACGAAATGATAGCAGCCTCTGAAAAGAGCGGAAAGCTGTTTTCGGTTCACCAGAACAGACGTTTTGATGTTGACTTTCTTGCAATGAAGCAGATTAAGCAGAGCGGAGAGCTCGGAGAGCTTATCAATATCGAGTCGAGAATACACGGCTCACGCGGAATTCCCAGCGACTGGAGAGGCGAAAAGGAACACGGCGGCGGAATGCTTCTTGACTGGGGCGTTCACCTCATTGACCAGGTGCTCCAGATATTCGACGAGAAAATCGATAAAATATACTGTGTTTTTGACCACATCACAAATAAAGAAGTAGATGACGGCTTAAAAATGACGATATATTTTGAGGGTGGAAAGAGCGCTTTCATCGAGGTAGGTACATATAATTTCATTCCTATGCCCCGTTTCTATCTGAGAGCTGAAAAAGGCTCGGCAATAATAACCGACTGGCGTGAGAAATGCAAGGTTGCAAAGTGCAAATACTGGCACGAAAGCGAAGTACTTCCCGTACAGACGGCTGCCGGACTTACAAAGACCATGGCTCCGCGAGACAGCGTGACCATGGATGAGTACGAGCTCGAGAAACCTGCAAGCGACGTGCACGATTATTACAGAAACTTCTGTGCTGCAATCGACGGAAAAGCCGAACAGCTTGTTACACATCCTCAGATGAGAAGAGTCATGAAGGTCATGGAAGCTTGCTTCGAATCCGACAGACTCGGACAGGTTGTAAAGTTTGAGGAATAAAACAGTTAATAAATAACAGAAAAGTCCTCCGGAATTTGAAAATTTTCCGGAGGGCTTTTTATGTAGTTTTTATTTTCATAAAATTTAATGAAAAAATAAAAATATACCGCCGAAGGCGGAACGAATTTTAAAATGAATGATTATTACTCTGAAAATTCGAGATTATCCAGTGCAAATTTAAGCGCCTTATTTATCAATTCATTTCTTGATCTCCCGCTTTTTGCTGAGAGTTCTTCAATAGCATTGAATGTGTTTGTTTCAATACGAACCGTAAGAGTTACCGAACGCTCCGTTTTTGGAGTAACAATAAACTTCTTATCCATAATATATCACCTCTTATATATTATATTGTGCAAACACGACAAAATAATAGAACACAATTTGTAATAAATAATGCATATAAATATATTGCAATTTATGTTAAAAGATGATATAATATATTCGATAAAATATTGAGAGGTGAATTTATGCCGCTTGGAGAACGAATAAACAATACTGAAAAAACAGTTTTTGTTAACCCGAGAAATTTCGAAATGAATAAAAATGAAGTAAATGATTTCAAAAATCAAGTTAAATTGGAAGATAATACTTTCTTTCATGCTGAGAAACCTAAATATAGTTTTTCCGAAGTAATTCTTAATGCTGATACCTATAATTCAATCCAAGATGTGCTAGCAATATACGATAAACGCGAATTGATATTTGAGCAATGGGGATTATCTTCTACACATAAGCAGCAAAATAAAGCTGGGATCAATTTATATGGTCCTTCTGGAACAGGTAAGACTATGGCAGCGAATGCGATAGCTCAACAGCTTGGCCGTTGTTTACTTAAAGTTGATTACTCACAGATTGAATCTAAATATGTTGGCGAAACATCAAAAAACTTGAATGCACTGTTTAACTATGCTAAAGAGACTAAATCCATTATTTTTTTTGACGAAGCAGATGCATTATTGAGTAAGAGAGTAACTGACATGTCCAATTCAACAGATGTTAGCGTGAATCAAACTCGTTCGGTATTGTTGCTTTTAATTAATGATTATGACGATATGATTATTTTTGCAACAAATTTCATTGCAAATTACGATCAAGCTTTTATGCGACGTATACTTGCACATATTAAATTTGACTTTCCTGACAAGGAAAATCGATTAAAATTGTGGAAACATTATATTCCTGAAAAAATGCCAACAGATGTCGATTTAGAAAAGTTATCAGTTGAGTATAGTGGCATAACTGGCTCAGATATTTCGAACGCTGTATTTACTGCAGCTCTTAGGACAGCAAGAAATGGTGAAAGTGTTGTCAGGCATCATTATTTCGAAGATGCGATAGATAGGATTATTAAAAGTAAAACTGAAAACAGCAATATGCCATTTACTAAGAAAACAGTTAGTCAAGATTATGTAAAATCACAGTTTGGGGGAGTGCTGCCAAAATGATCGCAATAGGTATTATATTAGCTTTGACCGCAGCTTTTGTAGCTGGCCTTGTAAAATATTGGGGCAAAATAGTAGAATGGATAAAAAAATCTGTAAAGAAAATTCAGGAAGTATTAGGAATTTGTATTCAAGGTACAAGAACTTTTGTTAAGAAGTCATTCGGTGAGGTAACTGTAAATATTGTAAAACATTATGATGTTGATAGAATTACAGGTGAATGGCAGGAAACTGTTTTTGAAAAAAAAGTTGACTCAGAGATACCACCGGAAATATTGGCAAAAATAAATAACAGCATTATTGGAACTGAGGTGCCAACTACAAAAGAATTTGAATTGGTATTATCACATTGAGAGAGGAGAAATATTAATTATGGGATTACCAATTATAATGTTAAAAATTGGAGAAACAGTATTAAATAATGTCCCTTCTGAAACGAAAGAAAAGATTAAGAAAAGTTTAATTGACGCAGCAATAGAAACAGTTAAAGAAAAGTATCCGGTCAAGAGAACTATAAAAGAATGGGCGGATCTTAGTGTTAAAGTTATAGATGAAATTATAAATAGAGTTAAAATTGAAAATGGGTTCAGTTACATAGGGGGAAAGCTTAGATTTTATTGTTTACCTGATAAAATTGGTAAGGTTGTTATTAGCTATGAGCTATATTTTTTAGACCAAGAAAACAACTGGAGAAAAAACTCGAATTCTTTTGAAGAGGACGAATCTAGTTTTACTGACGAAGCACTTGAAGAAATAAAGAGTAATGTAATTGAATTTGAAATCGTGGGGTGAATTGAGTGCTGAATGCCATTATAGCAATTATAATTTTATATTTTGCAGGGAAGTACCTGCTTTTTCATCCTAAAGTAAACTCAATAGTTTTTTTGATATTAATCGCTATAGCGGTTACTTTGAGACCTGCCTTAATTCAATTTAATTTTATTTCTGGGTTACTTTTGTTTCTAAATGTTGTCGACTGTATTCACGATTTTGTTATAGCTAATGACTACTATGATGATATTTCCGACAATATTGACAGTTCTTTTGCTATTAAAAGCCTCTCAATCATTGCGTTGATACTATTAGGGTGGTTTCTGTGGAACAGAAATTTAATATTCGCTCTATTACCAAGAGCAATATTTATCTGTTTAGTATTTACCAGCGAAAGAGCGACTGTTAAGAATGACGTGAATGATAAAATGATAGTCGGGTATCCTTTGCCATACAATAAGTGGTTATATAATTCTTCAAAAAAACTATGTTACCATTATAATATTATTGTGAAAGCTCTGTTTGACAGTGGCGCACTTGTTGCAAACGTGGAAGTTGTAGAAGAAGAATTCAATAAAAGTAACAAAAAGTTGGAAGAAATTTATCCAAAAAGGTTTATAGAAAAGGTCTTTTATGTTTTCAATAAGGAAGAAAAAGAAAGAATAAAGCAAATAAAAAATAAGTTAAGTGATACGGCTGCAAGCAGACGCACTGCATATATTAGTTCGGCTTTTTATGAACAGTATTCAAGCAAAATTGCAAAAGCACTTAAAGAGCGTAATGCACCGTTCAGTCCTTGGAAAATAAAAGAATTCATTGAACTAAAAGAATTAAATTTAACGGTTCCAAACGGTCAAGGTCAAAATATTGAATGGAGTGAGTATTTTATTATAAAATCATTAAAGCAACTTGTGGAAAAAGGTGTTATTAATGATTACAATATTAGTGATAATCCATTGGATAATCATGTATTTGGTGTACATATGAAAAGCCGTAATTTAAGCAATGATCCTCGATTTGCAATAGAAGATGACGATTAAAACTACATATCAACATATTTTGAAATTCGTATTCAAATGTTTAGGAAAAAGGAGGTTATTTTCACTATTTGTATCATTTTATTTCCAATGGCAGCGATTTATAAATAAATTATAATAGCGAGCAAGCAGTAATTTATTAGGATATAATTGAGAGGTATACAAATGTCAAGATATATAGAAATAGGAAAACCAATGTCGAAAATTTGCCTTACTTGCAAATATTGGACAGGTGGAACAAATTTTGTGAAATTCCGTGCAGTTCCTTCGTTTTTTGACGTTGATGAAAAGGGTTTTGCTACAAAGGCTGTATGTTTAAAAAATGGAACTAAAACGAAAGGCTTTGGCGCTTGCAAGAATCATATATTTCATTACGAATTTGAGAGATATCTTAAGTAATAAATAAAACGTGTACGGATAATTCGTACACGTTATTTTTTATCACAGTTGTATGGTGGTAATAGTCCAAGCTCCACCTGTCATACACTGTACGGGTGATGAAATTGGAAAAAAGCCGCACATATATGACAAAACTTAACGCAAAAGCGTCGATAATAAACAGAGTCATATCGCTTGTATGTAATTTTGCAAGCCGTACTGTTTTTATAAAAATTCTGGGAAACGAATACTTAGGCCTCGGAGGAATGTTCGGGAACGTGTTTTCCGTGCTTTCACTCTGTGAGCTCGGTTTTGGAGAAGCGGTGTCACAGAGCCTGTATAAACCGCTTGCGCGCAAAGAGTTTGCACTGATAAAATCTATTATACAGTATTATTCTAAGATTTATCGTGTTATTTCGGCGCTCACTTTTACTCTGTCAGTCGCCTTTATGCCGTTTTTACCGTATGTTTTCCCTGATATCAGAAAAATAGAAGGGTATAGGGCGATATATTTGCTGTTCGTTGTACACCAGATGCTTTCGTATTATTTTGCACCGAAACGCTCATTGGTTATGTGTGACCAAAGAATGTATGCCGTAATGGCAATAAGAACCGTGACAAGCGTTTTGCTGACTGTCGTGCAAATTTTCTTTTTGTATTCAACGCAGAATTATCTCATCTATATATTCTTCCGCATTTTTTTCCTGTCGGCAGACGGGCTTGTGGTGAATATGTATGCAAATCGCAGTTTTCCGTATATTAACGATAAAAACTTTGCCGCATGCGAAATTCACAAAGATTATAAAAAAGGCGTGTGGAGCAATACAAAAGCACTTATTTATCACCGTATAGGCGGTGTTATAAACTCTTCCGCCGACAGCATACTGATATCCTCCTGCCTCGGATTTTCGCAAATGGGAGTGTACTCAAACTACTCTCTTATCATTCATTCCGTCGGAGGTTTTGTAAGTCTGGCAGTCAACGCGGCTTCCGCAAGCGTCGGGAACCTCGGAGCAACGGAAAAAGCCAAAAAGAGCGAACAGGTTTTAGGGAAAATATGCTTCGCAAATTTTGTGATGATGACAAACTGCACAGCGCTTTTTGTAAATCTCATAAATCCGTTTATATCGTGGTGGATAGGACCGGAAAAATGCTTCGGAACAGTGGAAACCGCGGTTATAATAGCTTGTTTTTATATGTCGTATATACGTGATCCTGTTCAGATTTTTATACACAGCTACGCGGTTTTCAAATCAACAGGTCCTCTTTATATAGCAAGAGGGATACTAAACCTTGTGCTGTCATTGTTTTTTGTTAAGAGGTACGGTGCGGCAGGAGTGTTTGCCGGAACCTTGATTTCAACTGTGGTTACAGCTTTCTTTTTTGAACCTGTTCTGCTCTTTAAAGGCGCTTTCGGAACAAAACCTGGAAATTTTATGAAAGCTTACCTGTCATACCCGGTCGTAAGCACGGCGATATGTTTGCTTACTCTTACCGTGACAAGCCATATGTTTACATATACCTTGCTTCACATGATAATCAGAGCCGCAGCCGTTTTAGTCCTTACAAACATTTCACTCGCGATTATGTATGGAAAAACAGATGAATTTCGTACACTCATATCTTTTGTCCCATTTTTTAGAAAAATCAAACGTCTGAATATGAATAAATCTGAACATCTAAGCAATTTGAACGGCTGACTCAGATGCTGCAACTATAAAAAACAGGCTGTACACAGATTGTCTAACTGTGTACAGCCCTTTTTATTGTTCATAAAAGCATGAAATGAATATTGTTAGTTTTTGATTTTTGCCGTATTTTTATAAAGGGTCTTTCTTAACACAAATCCGACAGTGCTTGCCGCAGCAATCTTTATTGCATCACCAATGAGAAACGGCACAACGCATGTCATAAGAGCCGCACCGAGCGTGTACGGAGTTCCGGATTTGCCCATGAGGATAATAAACCATATTGTTCCTAAGGCATACAGAACAGCAGTACCTGCAATCATGGCTATGGGATAAGCAATTTTCCTGTTCTCAAAACGATCAATGATGAGGCCTGCAATAAGAGTGCATGGGATGAACCCTACTATATAACCTCCCGTAGGTCCTACAAGCCTGTCAATGCCGCCGAGTCCTCCGGAAAAAACGGGTACCCCGACAGCGCCGATAAATATGTATACAAGCACGGAAATTGTTCCCGACGCTCCGAGAACAGACGCAGCAATGTACATGGCAAACGTCGCAAGAGAAATCGGTATTACCCCTATCGGAAGAGAAAAAGGTGAAACGATACATAACATTGCGGCGAATAATGATAAAAATACAAGTTTTTTTGTCTTAATTGTCACGAATTTTTTGCTCCTTTGTTTTTATTGAGTTTAATTCCCTTTAAAATATTGGTGTCAAAAGAAAAATTCAGTTCATCAAGCTGTCTTTGCTTTTTGAACGCAAGCTTTACAAGCTCATCTATAAGTGTGCTGAAAGACGTGCCGGAGGCTTCCCAAAGGTAAAATGCAAGGGAACCCGGTATGGTATTAAGCTCGTTGAGATACAGCTTTTCAGCGACAGTGTCGTAAAGATAGTCTATTCTTGTTACACCGCTGCACCCAATGGCTTTAAATGCCTTAACAGAGTACTCTTTTACACGCTCCTCAAGCTCAGGTGAAATTTCAGCAGGTATCTTTCTTTTCAGGTTTGCCATTCCGGAGGATTTTGTGCCGCCGGAAGCTTTGGCTCCCTCTGATTTTGTACCGTTCTTGCCGGAACCGTTTATGTACTTGTCGTTGTATGAAAGTATTTCGTCGCCGTTTACAGGTTCTTCGCATACGGAAGCAACGGCGTTATCGCTGTCACCCAAAACGGCGCAGTTTATTTCTTTTAGGTTCTGCACGGCGTTTTCCACAAGAACGACCGTGGAAAAAGAAAAGGCGTTTTCAAGGGATTTAATAAGCGATTTGCTATCCTTCGCCTTGCTTACTCCGACGCTCGAACCGAGATTTAAGGGTTTAACAATAACAGGATATTCGGTTTTGTCCTCGATTTTTTGAATTGCTGACTGTGAATCGTCATAATATTCGGCACTGCTTACGCAAACACAGTCAAGAACCGGTATTCCGGCTTCCTTGAGCACGGCTTTTGTAACGGCTTTGTCCATGCCAATGGCGCTTGCGCATACATCGCATCCGGCAAAGGGAACGCCTATTGTTTTAAAATATCCCTGCAAAGCGCCGTCTTCAACGTTTGTTCCGTGAACTACGGGAAGAGCTGCTTCTATTTCATCAATTACATTGTTGCCGAACAGCTTTGACGGATATCTCGTCAAAAGAAAATGTCCGTTGTCGTTTACAAGTATGACGCGAACCGCTCCGGCAAGCAGAGTTTTTATATCGCCGTACGCTTCTATTTCGCCTGTTTTCCCGCCGGTATACATTTCACCCTGCTTTGTGATATAGACGGGAACAGTGCGGTACTTTTCGGTGTCTGCCGCATACATAGCCTGAAGGCCTGTGATAACGGAAACCTCGTGTTCCACACTCTTTCCTCCGAAGAAGAAGCCGACGCTGATTTTATCTGAAATTCTGCCGTTTTTTGAAACTGGCATTATAAAAACCTCTTTTCGTATATAACGATATTTTATATTTTTTTACAGCCGCCCCTAAATGCCGCTGTACTAAAAATGAAGACGCTTTTTGTACGCATGATGATAAGGCACGTGAGTAAATTGATACAAACACTCTGTTGTTATCAGTCATTTTGTTGCTATCAGTTAAAAAATCAAAAAATGCAATCAGTTGAAATTATCCGGAAGATCATTTTCCAACAGTATGATTTTTCTTTTATCAGTCGGCAATGCCCTTGCAAGAGAAATAGCCTGTTCGGGAGAGGATACCGAAACCAAACGGGAACTTACGTCAAATCCGGTAGTTTTGGCGCCCTTGAAAATGCTGTCATAATTCACTTTTCCGACAATGTATATATAGTTGCAGATGTTGGAAGCCTGAGTGCCGAATTCTCTGTTCAATATGTCCTGGCTTTCGCCAAGCTCAACCATGCCCGGAGTGACAAGAACCTTTACACCGTCAAAACAGGAAAGCGCTTCAAGAGCGGATTTTGCTCCGGCGGGATTGGAGTTGAAAGAGTCGTCTATTATGACTATGTCGCCGCTGTCGATAAGCTGAAGTCTGTGCGGCACAGGCTCAAGCATTTTCACAGCTCTGACTATGTCGTTCTTTTCCACACCCAGACGCTGTGCAACAGCACAAGCGGCAACAATATTAAGTACATTGTGTTTGCCGATGAGTCTTGAACTGAGCGTCATAGTTTCTTTTTCGGAAATGAACTCAAACGATGTACCGTCGGAGGTGGTGCGCACCTTGTCTGCAAAGTATGCAGAATCACCGTTTTCCATTCCGTAATATATGTATTCACTGTCATAGCGGCGCTCGTAAATATACCTGTTGTCCGCATTGAGAAAAACATGGTTTTTTTTGCCGACAGCGTCCGCAAGTTCAAATTTTGTATTTATAATATTTTCTATGCTTTTAAATGTCTCGAGATGCTGAGGACCGATTGAAGTTATAATTCCGTAGTCGGGGAGGACGATGTCGCAGATTTCCTTTATCTCGCCTACGTTTCTTGCTCCCATTTCGCACACAAATATCTCATGGGAGGGCTTTAACATTTCACGAATAACCTTAACAACACCCATTGTGGTGTTATAGCTTGCCGGCGTCATGAGTACGTTGAATTTTTGGGAAAGCACTTTGGAGAGGAAGTATTTTGTACTGGTTTTACCGTAGCTTCCGGTAATGCCAATTACGGTTAAAGTCTTTTTTCTCGCTTTGATTATCGCTTTTGCCTGATTGATATAGTGTCTTCTGACGGCAAGCTCAGCCGGACGGTTTATCCAATTTGCGGCAAGCAGCAAATACGGACTGACAATAACTGTAACCGGCGCGAGAAATCTTAGACCGAATAATGAAACCAGAACACAAATAATAGCGCACAGGACGGCGTATGTAGTGAGCAAACGCCATATGCGGGCAGTAAAAACAAGCGGCTTTTTAGCTTTGACAGGTCTAAAAAGAACGGCGCAGGCAATGAGCAGTAAAGACGCAATTACCATAGTCGGCATAGTTGTAAGAAGCGCAAGCAAAATTACCGCTGCGAGTGCCGGAAGAAATTTTAAGAAAAGATTTTTAAAAAAGTTGTCTTTTAACCAATGAAAAAACTGCGCCGGAAGATATGCCTCGAGTTGAAACATGTGCGAGTAGTATACGCCGGAAAAACACAGAGCTGCGGCAAGGAAAACGTAAAAAAATATTGTAGCTAACAGCATTACAAATACCTCAAAACTCAAAAAATGACTTAAGTACGCGCCTTGTCAGCGCAAGATCCGAAATAAAAGAAAAATGTCCCGCATTTTTTATCGTTACAAGTCCGCTGTCCGGTATTTTACTTTGCATTATGCGAGCGTGGGATAAAGGCGTGGCTTCGTCGTTTTCGCCCCAGATGAGAAGAGTAGGACGGTTTATACGGCACAGCGCCGGCGTGTAGTCGGTGTTGACGAGTTTTACCATGCTTTGCCTCATAATCGGTGAGCTTGAGGCGTAGTCAGCGCTTCCGAACTTTTTTTGGAGGCTGTCAAGAGCTTTCGGGAAAAGCTTTTTAACCAGTCCAAGCTGAACAGCCTTTTTGCAAACCTTGTAAAAACGTATCCTTGTTCTTTTTGCCAAACTTTTTTTTGTAACTATCCCTGCACTGTCAATCAGTACTATGCGGTCGATGGAAAAAGGCAGATATTTTCTTGACGCGAGCGCGATTATTACTCTGCCTCCGTGCGAGTGGCCTATGAACGAAGCTTCCCGAATTTCAAGCTTCTCAAGAAAGGAAACAACAAAATCTGCATAATCCTCGGCACTGTAAGCGAAAGAAGGCTCGGTTGATTTGCCGAAACCCGGAAAATCCGGAGCTATAACACGGAAATTCCCGTCGAGCATACCAATCAGGCTTTCATATACAGCTGCGGTCGTCCCCCAGCCCTGAAGCAGAACAATGACTTTTCCCGAACCACGGTCAATATAATCAATGTCAAGTAAATCGCCCTTGAAATTCATCGTCAACGGTTCGTACACCTCGCGTA
The DNA here is from genome assembly GCA_003343885.1 of Clostridiales bacterium. Classification (GTDB taxonomy): domain Bacteria; phylum Bacillota; class Clostridia; order Oscillospirales; family CAG-382; genus UMGS882. The sequence goes on from QAKH01000094.1 coordinate 44,628, forward strand.
AATCTTTTCTGTATTATTATATTATCTCGCCGTATAATTGTCAAACGAATTTGGATAGTTTTGCAATTTTTTTAAATTATGCATACACTTTTGAAACAACCGGCGGCAAAGCACCGCTGTAATGCTTGCGGCGGAACAAGCAATACATGGAATTATGGAATTTTGCCTAAATCCCATACGGGGGATTTATGGGGCTCTGCCCCAAACCCCGCACGCTTTTTTGAAAAAAGCGTGGGAAAAACAGTGTTTTAGCATGCAAGCATCCCACTCACTTTGTTCGTGCGATACTTGCATGCTTTTTCTTTTTAGTGACAGATGTTACGTGCAAACCAAAACTCATTAACTGAAAGCAAAATTACCAAACAAACTCCGCTGCTATGTTTGGGACAGAACAAGCTATATGTGGTGGTTGTATTGCGGTACTCTGCCTAAACCTCATACGGGGGATTTATAGGACTCTGCTCCAAGCCCCGCACACCTATTTGAAAAAAGCGTGGGAAAAACAGTGTTTTAGCATGCAAGCATCCCACTCACTTTGTTCGTGCGATACTTGCATGCTTTTTCTTTTTAGTGACAGATGTTACGTGCAAACCAAAACTCATTAACTGAAAGCAAAAATCCAAGCAAAAGCCGCTGCAATTTCGCAGAGAAGCTGCAAAAAAAGCATATTTGATACCTTGCGCAAAACCATGTCTGTTTTTGTGCAATAAGTGCCAGCACTAAAACTCAGGCTTAACCCAAAAACTAACTATAATAAAAATAACGAAAATTTATAAAACTCTGTCTGTGTTAGCCCCATGTCGCTAAAGTTAAAAGAAAAAATGTGTTTTCTTGCGTTTCCACATGCTTTGAAATTTCAGGTATCGCCGTAAAACATACGAAGCGAAGCGGAGTCTCAGTTTTACGGCGTCCCCGGGAGTCGAGAGGGTGCGCACACCCTCCGGGTACTTTTTTGGTACTTTTTTCGTACAAGCGAAAAAAGTACGTATAACCCCACTAAAATTTTTTCAGGCAACATCAAGATATTCACCGTTTTACCTGCTTTTTTCAAAAAGTGATAGAATTGTTATTATTTTTGTGTTAGCATAACACATAGAGTACAAAGAAAAAGGGTGATAAAATGATAACATACGAGCAAATTAAAAGTAATGAAGCAGTAAGAACCTTTATAAAGAAAGCTGACGAATCGCTCATAGCACTCGGTTATACGGAACATAGCTTTGCTCATGTAACAAAAGTTGCGGAAACCGCCGGATACATTCTTGAGGAACTCGGGTATCCGGCACATGAGGTGGAATTGGTAAAAATTGCCGGTTTCCTGCACGATATAGGTAACCTTGTCAATAGAATAGACCATTCTCAGAGCGGCGCCGTAATGGCTTTCCGTATACTTGACAGACTTGATATGCAGCCGGAAGACGTTTCCACCGTCGTTACAGCTATCGGAAACCATGACGAGGGTACAGGCGTTCCGGTAAACGCAGTGGCGGCTGCACTGATACTTGCCGATAAGTCGGACGTTCGCCGTTCAAGAGTGAGAAATTCCGACATAGCTAATTTTGACATACATGACCGTGTGAATTATTCCGTAAAAAAATCCTTGCTTAAGATAAATTCCGACCATACTAAAGTAAAGCTGAAGCTTGATGTTGACACAAGATACGGTTCTGTTATGGACTATTTTGAAATTTTTATGAATCGTATGATACTTTGCAGAAAAGCCGCCGAAAAACTCGGACTTGAATTTAAGCTCATTATCAACGAACAACAGCTTATCTGAAAATACATCGTATTTTTTACAGAATTTTTTGCCGCTATTTTTGTAATAAAAAAACGAAAGGTAATATTGATATGGATATACCATTCTTTCAAAAACTTACTCTGTTGGACTACCCCTCAAAAACCGCAGCTACAGTTTTTACCTACGGCTGCAACTTCAGATGCCCTTTTTGCCATAATTCGGCGCTTGTCGTTCGCCCAAAAGAGGAAATGATAGATCCTGACGAGTTTTTTCATTTTCTCAAAGGTCGCAAAAATCTTCTTGACGGAGTGTGTATTACCGGCGGAGAACCTCTTATGCAGTCGGATCTTCCCGAATTTATAAGTAAAATAAAAGAACTCGGTTTTCTTGTCAAACTCGATACGAACGGATCTTTCCCGGAACGGCTTGACACTCTCCTTGAACAAAAGCTTGTCGACTATGTGGCAATGGACATAAAAAATTCCCCTGATAAGTACGCTTTTACCGCAGGACTGAAAACTCTCGATATATCGAAAATTCAAAAAAGCATTGACCTTATAAAAGAAAAAGCTCCGGATTTTGAATTTCGCACAACTGCCGTAAAGGAATTTCACGAAACAAGCGACTTCGCCGAAATTGGAAAATGGCTTTGCGGAAACGTAAAATACTTTATTCAGTGTTTCAAAGACTCCGGTGATATTCTTCAGGATGGACTCTCCGCTTTCGACGAAAACCAGCTTACAGCCTTTAAACAAGCCGCTTTGCCGTACCTTCCGCTAACCGAGCTTAGAGGTATATGATACACAATATATAGTGATGTGTTTTGAAAATGACAACAAAATATTGTGTTTTCCTCTTGACAAAGAGCACTGCATGTGGTAGTATATATGCAATGACGAATAAAATTTATCGGTGAAAGGACGGTCAATATTTAAATGTATCAGGTTGTAAAGCGCGACGGGAAAATCGTCGATTTTAATCTTGAAAAAATATCCCAGGCTATATCTCTTGCATTTGAAGCATGTGAAAAGAATTTTGTACCACAGATAATAGATTTTCTTGCCCTCAAGGTGACGGCGGACTTTGAACCGAAGATAAAGAATTCGCTTGTTCAGGTCGAGGATATACAGGACAGCGTCGAGTCAGTGCTTGTACAGGCAGGTTACGCCGACGTAGCGAAAGCGTATATACTTTACCGCCGTCAGAGAGAAAAAATGCGCAATATGAAATCCACTATCCTCGACTATAAAGAGCTTGTTGACAGCTATGTAAAGGCAACCGACTGGCGTGTAAAGGAAAACTCAACTGTAACATACTCCGTAGGAGGACTTATCCTCAGCAACTCGGGTGCTATAACGGCTAACTACTGGCTGAGCGAAGTATACGATGACGAAATAGCGAAGGCGCATAAAAATGCGGATATTCATATCCATGACCTTGCTATGCTAACAGGATACTGCGCAGGCTGGTCGCTAAAGCAGCTCATAAAGGAAGGTCTCGGCGGCGTTACCGGAAAGATCACTTCTTCTCCGGCAAGTCACCTTGCAACTCTCTGCAACCAAATGGTAAACTTCCTTGGAATAATGCAGAATGAGTGGGCAGGAGCACAGGCGTTTTCTTCGTTTGACACATATCTTGCTCCGTTTGTAAAAGCCGATAACCTCGATTATAACCAGGTAAAGAAGTGCCTTGAGTCGTTCATATTCGGCGTAAATACACCTTCACGCTGGGGAACACAGGCTCCGTTTTCAAATATTACACTCGACTGGACAGTTCCTGCCGACCTTGCGGATCAAAAAGCGATAGTAGGCGGCAAAGAGATGGATTACACCTACGGCGACTGTAAGAAAGAAATGGATATGGTAAATAAAGCCTTTATCGAAATAATGATTGAAGGCGACGCCAACGGCAGAGGATTCCAGTATCCTATTCCGACCTATTCAATAACAAGAGACTTCGACTGGTCAGAAACCGAAAACAACAAGCTGTTGTTTGAGATGACGAGTAAATACGGAACGCCTTATTTCTCCAACTATATCAACAGCGATATGCAGCCGAGCGACGTTCGTTCAATGTGCTGCCGACTCAGACTGGATCTGCGTGAGCTGCGCAAGAAGTCCGGAGGATTTTTCGGAAGCGGCGAAAGCACAGGCTCGGTTGGTGTTGTTACGATAAACATGCCGAGAATTGCGTACCTTTCCGCAAATGAGGACGAATTCTTCTCGCGCCTTGACCATATGATGGATGTTTCCGCACGTTCTCTTAAGGTTAAGCGTACGGTAATAACCCGCCTGCTTGATGAGGGACTTTATCCTTATACAAAGAGATACCTCGGAACATTTGAAAACCATTTCTCGACAATAGGTCTTGTCGGTATGAACGAAGCCTGCCTTAACGCAAACTGGATAGGTGAAGATCTGACGCACAAAGAAGCGCAGGAATTCACAAAGAAAGTTCTCAACCATATGAGAGAAAGATTGTCCGATTACCAGGAGAAGTACGGAGATCTGTATAACCTTGAAGCGACGCCGGCAGAGTCAACTGCTTACCGCCTTGCAAAACATGACAAAAAGCGCTATCCCGATATAATTACCGCAGGCTCCTGCGACGGCACGCCGTATTATACGAACTCCTCACACCTGCCGGTCGGATATACCGACGACGTGTTCTCAGCTCTTGAAATACAGGACGAGCTCCAGACACTCTATACCTCCGGAACCGTGTTCCACGCATTCTTGGGAGAGAAACTTCCCGACTGGAAAGCAGCGGCAAATCTTGTTCGTAAAATTGCGGAAAATCATAAGCTTCCTTATTATACACTTTCACCGACATACTCCGTATGCTCAGAGCACGGATATATCGCGGGCGAGGTTTATACCTGTCCGAAATGCGGTAAAAATACCGAGGTTTACAGCCGTATAACCGGATATTACCGTCCGGTTCAGAACTGGAACGCAGGAAAGTCGGCAGAGTTTAAGGACAGAAAGGTTTACGATATGACACACAGTCATTTGCGTGTAGCTTCGGCAGCCGCTCAATCCGATTCCGACTCGTCATCTAAAACGTCACAGGTACAGACTGCGCAGACAGAAGCTTGCGGCACTGTTCAGACAAAGCCCTCCGGAGCAGTCCTCTTCACAACTAAAACCTGCCCTAATTGTAAGGTAGCGGCAGCGCTCCTTGAAAAGGCCGGTATTCCTTTTGAAAAGCTGCTTGTAGAAGAAAACAGAGAGCTTGCAAAGGACTACGGACTCAAACAGGTTCCGGCGCTCGTTATAAAAGATGAATCCGGAAACAGCACTTACGTCGGTGTTCCTGAAATAAAGAAATATCTCGCATAGAATAATAGCATAGAATAAATAAAAAATAAAATAAGCGAAAATCATAAGATTATACCCCGTGCCGTATTAAGCGGCCCGGGGTAATCTTGAAATGACGAATTTTTAAAAACAGCTGATTAAAAAAGTTTTTACGGAAAGGCTGATGAAAATGACTGATATTATAGTGGTGGGAGCCGGACCTGCAGGGCTCACGGCGGCGATATACGCTCTTCGTGCCGGTAAAAGCGTGCTGGTACTTGAAAAAGAAAACTTCGGCGGACAGGTAAATTATTCTCCCAAAATTGAAAACTATCCCGGATTTACAAATATAAGCGGCTCCGAGCTTGCCGACCTTCTCGTCGAACAGGCGCTTGCCCAGGGAGCACAGCTCGATCTTGAGCAGGTAACCTCCGTAAAAAGGGAGCAGGACTGTTTTGTCGTTTATACGGATTCCGGCGAACATAAGTGCAAAGCGGTGATAATAGCGACCGGTGCAAAGCACAGGCATTTGAATGTACCGGGAGAGGAAAAGTATATAGGCAACGGTATCTCGTTCTGCGCAGTATGCGACGGCGCATTTTACTCGGGCCAGCACGTCTGTGTTATAGGCGGCGGAAACTCGGCGCTCCAAGAGGCGCTGCTTTTGGCTGAAACCTCGTCAAAGGTCACGATACTGCAGAATCTTGATTTCTTTACCGGCGAAAAGAAGCTTGCCGAACTTGTGCAGAGCAAGGATAATATAGAAACAGTGTTCGGCGTTACGGTGACGGAATTTTTCGGAGAAGATGAAGTAAAAGGCGCCGTTGTCAAAAAAGAAAAAACAGGAGAAACCTTCAAGGTAGAGGCGGACGGATTTTTTGAAGCTGTAGGACTTGCTCCGGATAATGAAGCATTTGCCAAGGAAACTGAGCTTGAGAACGGATATGTAAAGTCGGGTGAAAACTGCATGACGTCTGCACAGGGTATATTTACGGCAGGCGATTGCCGCACCAAACGTATACGCCAGATAGCGACAGCCGTTGCGGACGGTGCTGTTGCGGCGCTTGCGGCATGTGAATACCTCTCGTAAACATAAAGCCGAAAAGCTAAAAATGTATGTTTTCAAAAATTTATCTTGAAATTACAAACGCATGTAACCTTGACTGTTCGTTTTGTCCGAAAACGTCACGCAGGAAACACTTTCTGACAAAAGAGCAGTTTTGTTTTCTTGCCGACCGTCTTGCAGGACATACACAATTTTTGTATTTTCACCTTATGGGAGAGCCGCTTTTGCATCCTTTGCTCGGTGAATTTCTGCATCAGGCGTACAAGCGTGGCTTTAAAGTTATTATTACCACCAACGGAACGCTTATCGGTGACAAAGAAAATGTATTGCTTGACTCTGACGCACTCTTCAAGGTCAGTATGTCGCTTCATTCATATGAGGCGAACAGGGCCGGCATAGATTTTAAAAAATACCTGTCTGATTGCTGCCGGTTTGCGGATAAAGCCTCGCAAAAAGGCATAATAAGCGTGTTCAGACTTTGGAATGACGGCGGCGAAAACACTTTGAATCCAGAGATTATGGACTATTTGCGCAAAACCTTTGATGGCGAATGGGTACAGAACACAAAAGGGATAAGAATAAGGAAGAAGCTGTTTGTAGAGTACGGAGAAAAATTCGACTGGCCGGAAAATAATGACTTTGTAAGCAAAGAAATACGCTGTTACGGAATGAAAGACTATGTCGGCGTGCTTTGCGACGGCACAGTTGTCCCGTGCTGTATAGACGGGCAGGGGAGTATGCCGCTTGGAAATCTTTTTGATATGACTTTAGATGAAATACTCGACTCCGAAAAATCAAGACGTATTTCCGGTATGTTGAGATGCGGAATTGCTCCGGAAAAAACTTGTGAAAGCTGTGGGTTCGCGCAGAATAAGTTTCTGCACCTGTAAAACAATTGAAAAGTAATGACAATAACAAGAAAATAACAAAAACAGCGGCTCCGGCTATTTTTCGGGACCGCTGTTTTTACATATAGTTTTGTACTTGGAATTTTATTATATATTTTCAATAAGGTCACACAAAGCCTTGTGTGCGTATGCGAACTTTCTCGGATTGCCGTCATCGAAAGACATAACAAGTTTGCCGCAGACATCTTCACCCGGAAGAGTGTATGCGGTAAGATGCGGCTCAAGGCTCAAAAATCCGCTGTAACCGGAGGCTGCAAGATCAGAAAGGATAGTTTTTATATTGCCTTCGCCCATTCCGGCAGGAACGACGCCTGTTGCTTTAATGCAGTCCTTGATATGAACATACGCAATGTGCTCTTTAAGCATTTCATAAGCTTCGAGAGTATCCTGAGAGCACTCAACGAAATTCGAAAAATCGAATACAGCCTTGAAATTATCGGATTTTATGCGGTCAAACAGCTTTTTGCATCTGCGGGCAATGTTTCCGTAAATTCCTTTTTCGTTCTCGTGAAGCAGGATTACGCCTTCTTTTTCTGCGTATTCCACCATCTTTGAAAGCTTTTTTACTACTTCGTCCTCGCTTGCGTCAGCCTTGTCCTCGTCAACGAAAAAGCTGAACATGCGAATATATTTGCAGTCAAGCATTTTGCAGATTTCAACCGTGCGTTTGAACTCATCAAAATGTGTGTCAAAGTCATCCTCTAACTTGATTTTTCCGATAGGAGAACCTATGGACGATACGCTTATGCCGTATTCTTTCATGAGTTCCTTAAGACTGTTCACTTCGTCATCGGAAAGCTTGATGATGTTTTTGTCATTTATCATTCTTGGCTCAAAGTAGTTTATTCCGAGCTTTTTCAATGCCTCGAACTGCTTTTTTATGTCAAAATCAACTTCATCGGAAAAACCGCTTAAAACAAATTTGTTGCTCATATTGTTTACCTCCGGAATTAAAAAATCGTATTGTAAAAACTTATCTGTAATAATCAAATTCAACGCCGTAAATGCTTACCGTGTCACCGTCGTTTATTCCTTTTTCCTCAAGCGCAGCTATAATTCCCGAGTTGCGCAGTACTTTCTGGAAATAAGCCATAGACTCGTAGTCGCTGAAATTTATTGAGTTTATTACGTTGACAATGCGCTCCGCCTCTACGTGGTACACGCCGTTGATGTTGGTGACCTTTATATCTCCGTTTTCGCCCTCGTATTGCTTTTCCTCATCGATTACCATCTCCGGCTCATATATCTTTAACGGCGGCAGGTCTTTAAGCTTTACCGAAATAAGCTCTTTTAGCTCGTCCGTACCTTCTCCTATAGCGGCGCACATAAAGACAATCGGTATACCGTTGTCGTCGGCGTATTTCCGGAGCCTTGCCTTTGTTTCGTCGCTTGTCATATCCATTTTGTTGGCGGCAAGAATTCTCGGACACGCCGAAAGTGCAGGACTGTATTTTTCAAGCTCAGCGTTTATTACCCTCAGATCCTCAAGCGGATCTCTGCCTTCTATTCCTGAGGCGTCCACAACATTTACGATAAGACGGCATCTTTCAATGTGGCGTAAGAACTGGTGTCCGAGTCCCTCGCCGTCCGAAGCGCCTTCGATAAGACCGGGAATGTCTGCTAAAACATATCCGCCTGCCTTTGCGTCAACAACACCGAGAATGGGGGAGAGGGTGGTAAAATGGTACTCGGCTATTTTGGGCTTTGCGGCGCTGATCATCGACAGAATGGTGGATTTTCCGGCACTTGGCATACCGACAAGTCCTGCGTCTGCAAGCATTTTGAGCTCTAACTCCACCTCAAGCTCTTTGCCCTTGATGCCGCTTTTTGCAAAATTCGGCGTCTGCCTGGTTGGCGTTGCGAAGTGAGTGTTACCGAAACCGCCGTTTCCGCCTTTTAACATAACGTATTTTCCGGACTGCACTACGTCTTCATCAGACATATCTTTTATAACCTTTCCGGTAACAGCGTCTTTTATAACCGTGCCAGGCGGAAGGGGGATCTCAAGTGCCGGAGCGTTTTTTCCGTGGCATTTTGAAGCCATTCCCGCCTGTCCGTTTCCTGCAACAAACTTGCGGCGGTACTTGAAATTGAGTAAAGTGTTTTGTCCTTCGTCAATGACAAAAACAATATCTCCGCCTCTGCCACCGTCACCGCCATCCGGACCGCCGTGAGAAATATATTTTTCTCTGCGGAAGGAAACCGCTCCGTTTCCGCCGTCACCGGCTTTAACGTAAATTTTTACTTTATCTATAAACATCTTTGCACCTCTCTTCCTTTGGGTGTCAATTGTACTTGTCTTGTGCTTGTGACTTAAAAAAGGCTGTTAAGACACAAAGCGCCTAACAGCCGTTGGTATTGATAAATTCTTCGCTTACGCTTCGTAAACGCTTACGCGCTTTCTTCCGCCTGCGATCGGCTCAAACTTAACCTTTCCTGCGGTAAGAGCAAACAGAGTGTCATCCTTGCCTCTGCCAACGTTTACTCCGGGATGAATGTGAGTTCCGCGCTGTCTGATTATGATGTTGCCGGCGATAACGGACTGACCGTCTGCCTTCTTAACACCAAGACGCTTCGACTCAGAATCACGGCCGTTCTTTGTAGAACCAACACCTTTTTTATGTGCGAAAAACTGTAAACCTAATCTCAACATATCGTATTCATTCCTTTCTTAGGAATCATGCCGTCTGCAAAAAACGGCTCAGACTTCCTTGATAATGCATTTCAAATAGTCCGGATACTCAAGGGATACATTGTTTATGTATTCCAAATATCCGTCGATCACGGCGGAAAGCGCCGCACCGTCATAAACACCGTTGTAAATTTCAGAAAAAACACACGCCACACGCGCATTCTCAGGCTCGGTTTTTAATTCAAAACCAAAAGACATTTTTTCAAGAATCGTAATCACTAACTCGGTTGCAGCCGAAACAGCCGCGCAAACAATGTCCTCGCCTTCGCAGGCATAACCGGAGTGTCCCGAACATTCGAACGAAACATACCTGCCCGACGTGTTTTTCATAAAACAAACGATCGTCATACCGCAATAGCCTTAGCCGATTTTGTCGATCTGTACCTTTGAATACGGCTGTCTGTGACCTTGCTTCTTCTTCTCATTCTTCTTGGACTTGTACTTAAACACAACAACTTTCTTAGCCTTTGCGTTTCTGAGTACAGTTCCCTCAACCTTGCATCCCTCAACATAGGGCTTGCCGGTCTTGATTCCGTCGTCGCCTGCAACGGCAATAACGTTGAATTCTACCTTGGAATTTTCATCAGCACCGAGTTTTTCTACGAAAATCACGTCGCCGACACTTACCTTATACTGCTTTCCGCCGGTCTCAATCACTGCGTACACGAAAAGCACCTCACTTTCATTATAAGACTCGCTGACGATAGGTTTTTCGTGCTTAAAGGCACAAAAATTAAACACCCATATCATGCGGCTTTAAAATTATAGCACAGGTATTTACAATTGTCAATAGTTTTCATATATAGTTTTGCTATTTTTTCTGATTTTACCCTAATTTCCGCCGGTATTAAGTACTAACATGATATAATTTCAGTGTCACAGAGATTTTATTAACTTGAGCAAGGCGGAATTTGTAATCCTTCAAGAAAATAGAGAAAAAATTGAAAAAACATCTTGACAACACATGCAAAAGATGGTATAATACAACCCGTTGAGCGAATTTATTATCTGCACCTTTAGCTCAGTTGGTCAGAGCTACCGGCTCATAACCGGTTGGTCCGGGGTTCGAGTCCCTGA
>QAKH01000033.1 GCA_003343885.1 Clostridiales bacterium
CACCAACTATCTAATCAGACGCGAGCCCATCTTTGTGCGGATTGCTCCTTTAACATCAGTAACATGCATCACCGATGCGTCATGCGGTATTAGCACAAGTTTCCCTGTGTTATTCCCCTCACAAAGGCAGGTTGCTCACGCGTTACTCACCCGTCCGCCACTAATCTTCTCAAACAGCAAGCTGTCCGATAAATCCGTTCGACTTGAATGTGTTATGCACGCCGCCAGCGTTTATCCTGAGCCAGGATCAAACTCTCTGAAAATATTTTTCGCACACCTCAGTGTACGTTAATTTCCTTAGTTTGTCTTGCTCTTTATACTTTTTTCCTTGGGTATCTCGATCTTATCTCTAAAATCAAGTGTACTTTCTTAGGAATTTTACGAGTTCTTTCTGGTTCGTCTTTCGACGTTCCTTGCTTTGCTTTCTCGTCTTTCGTTGTTCAATTTTCAAGGTCCGTTCTTGCTTCCGCTCTTTGCGACAGCCTGTATAGTATATCACATACTTCTTTCCTTGTCAACCCTTTTTTTAGATTTTTTTCAAATCTTTTTTCCTCGGCTCGACTCTTTCCGGCTCGTCCCTCTTGCGGAGCTCCATTATATTACCACACCAGTCTGCATTTGTCAAGTGTTTTTTTCATTATTTTTACTTAAATTTCAAAAAACATGCAAATTACATCATTTTCGAGAAAAAATCAGTTTTTTTCAAACAAATAAACATTTTCAAAAGCCAACATAAAGAAATGCTATAAATGTTATTAAAACATTTAACAAATAATTTTTAATTAATGTCTTAGAATTTACTCAGTGCTCAAAACAATTTTCCTAATAAATGAAGCTTTTCTTCATCTTGTTTTTTTTACGGCACGCAGAGAAATAGCCCGACTGCGTGCCGTTTTCATTATAAATTCTCTTCCTCCGGCTCTTTATATTGTTCAAATTTTACTATTGCTTTGAACAAATCGCCATCGACAACCAACGCAAACTGCCCTTTCTGCAGTTCAGTAAGACTTCGTGCAATAGAAAGGCCAAGTCCGCTTCCTTCCGTATTACGAGACTGGTCGCCTCGTACAAAACGCTCCATAAGTTCATCACTTGAAATATTTAACGGAAATTTTGATATATTTTTGAAAGTTATCTCAACCCAAGAATTTACAGTTTCAGCTGAAACATATACTCGTGTTTCGGGCTGCGCGTACTTGCAGATATTGCTCATCAAATTGTCGAACACTCTCCACAATAGACGTCCGTCCGCAATTATATACAAATTTTCCTGCGAACATGTCACTATAAGTTCCAAGTTGTTTTCCGCAAGCTTTTCTGCGTATTCACCGGAAAGCTGTGACAGGAACACACCGACATCCGTTTTCTCGGCATTTACTGCGATATTTCCTGTGGAAGCCTTCGAGGCTTCAAGCAAATCTACTGTCAGTTTTTGCAATCTTTTTGATTGACGGTCGAGAACCTCTAAGTATTCTCTGGCTTTAGGCGGTTCTATTTCTTCTTTTTTCATAAGATCAACGTAATTAATAATTGACGTCAGCGGTGTTTTTAAATCATGCGAAACATTTGTTATGAGTTCCGTTTTAAATCTTTCGCTCTTCATTTTATCGTTGACCGCCTTTTGCATGCCGTCGCTTATACTGTTAAGGGCATTTGCGTGTTTTTTGAAATCGCCAAACAGGTTTTTAGTTTCTATACGATGTTCAGTGTTACCGCCGGCTATTATTTCCGCACCTTTCTCTATGCGTTTCAAGTCTGCTAAGAGATAGAACAGAAAACTTCCCAATATAACTTTTTCCACAAACCACCACATTAATATGCTGCCTCTTGATGCAGAGAGAATAACCACTGCTTCAAACAATGACAACACGGTAAAAGCTATTGCCGTTTTCCAAAACATGGATATGCTCTTAAAGAGAAGACTGATTTTTTTCAGCACCCACTTCGCCATACGGTACATCAAATACAAAATCTTGAATACCAACGTATTTTTCCACCATCGTCCGAACTTTACACGTGTTGCGAACGTGAGGAAAAGAGACAACAACAGTAATTCAGCCGTCACAAGGCCTCCAATTGTGGCAGCACCTCTGAATATCAAGTCAACAGAATAAAAATTAAAAAGGACAAAAAATGATGTATAGCATATGATACTTATCATTGTCAGAATAAAAACAAAATAAATATCAAATGGTATTTTATCAAGAGGATTCAGACAAATTTCTTCAGTACCTTTTCTGTGTCCTGCACTGCACATAAGGAAGACAAACAGCGCCACACACATGACAAACGACAGTATGCATACCGCTACTACCGCATAACGCTGAGTTATAAAGAATTCAGCGATTCCGAGCATATAATAAAGCCGGTCCTTGGCTGTAAGTTCTTCGCGGATATATCCTTTAAATGTTACTGTTTGTTCGGTAACCGCTTCTATTTCCGTTGAAAATTCACTGCCTCCATCTACTTGTGAAACAACTAATGCACCGGACAATGCAGTATCCGTCTCAATTTTATTCTGATACGGATACAATACAGCCACCCGGTCGCCTTCTCCCGTTGCATTTGGTTTAACATCGAACATGCTCAGCGATGATTCTTCTTCGTTAAGACTTTTTATCTCTCCGGAAACATAAACAATCTGCTCGCTTTGGCTTTCGAAGCGATAATTAAGCTCACTGTAGTTTGTAAAAATTACAGTTCCTCTTGAGTCGCTTACAGTGAAGAATATATTGCTGTTACGGCTTGAATATTTATCCATAATATACTCTCTCTGAGACTGACGCCATGCATCTCCTTCAAGTGCATTACGAACATAATCCATGATTTCTATCTGTGCGTCGTACATTACACTACTGTAGATAGAGTACCTTAGTCCTGAGCCATCGTCGAAATATACGTCTTCTTCTGACATGAAAATTATTGCCAAAGTGCTAAGCAAAAACACTACGGAAAGTACGGCTACAAGAAAAATTGCTGTTGCTTTTGCTGCCGTACTGCCGCTTATTTTATTCATGTTTTTTCCGCCTCCATCTTATAACCCTTTCCCCAGACCACCTTTATATATCGTGGTTCCGCAGGATTTATTTCTATCTTCTCTCTTAAATGACGTATATGTACGGCAACTGTACCTTCGGCTCCTATCGGCGAGTCGTTCCAGACACGTCTGTATATATCTTTCGGAGAGAAAACCGTTCCTTGGTTCTGCATGAACAATTTTAAAATATCGTACTCTGTCGGCGTTAAATTTACCTCTTCCCCGTCAACGGTAACATGTTTGGAATTATCGTCCATTTCCACTCCGCCAACGGTCATATGAGACGGTTTCACTGCACCGCCACCAAGGCTCATATACCTTCTTAGCTGCGATTTTACCCTTGCTATCACCTCTATGGGATTAAACGGTTTTGTGATATAGTCGTCAGCTCCAATATTAAGTCCGAGTATTTTATCGTTATCCTCAGACTTTGCAGTAAGAAGTATTACCGGTACGTTCGAAATTTTACGAATTTCAACCATAGCCGTTATTCCGTCCATCTGCGGCATCATGACATCGAGCAGAATAAGATGGATATCCTCCTTTTGAATTACTGAAAGCGCTTCAACTCCGTTTCCGGCAGTAAAAACCTTATATCCTTCTGAAGAAAGGTATATATTCAACGCTGCAACAATATCTTTTTCATCATCGCATACCAGTATGTTATACATTTTATTCGTCCTTTCCAACCCTTGAAGTACCTCAAGTTACAATTATATATTACTCTTAACAGCTTTAAGAAACAATAAGATAAATATTTAAGATAAGATTAAGTCTTATCCTCTTTATTTCATACATAACCATTATACAACATGACAAAATAAATGTAAACCTTAAAAATACGCTTTTTTGGCTCAATTACAAAACTGCGTATTTATGAATATACTACATCAGGCCGGTTATTCGTTATATATGCTTAGGCAATTTCAATTTTTAAATTGCCCGAATAAGCGAGTCTGTTTCAGTCAAAAATAAAGATGTAACAGCTAAGGACAAAGAAAACATAAAAAATCGGAGAGTGAATAAGTTGAACGTTAGAAGAGGAGACATTTACTATGCGGATCTGAGTCCGGTTGTCGGCTCTGAACAAGGCGGAATGCGGCCGGTACTTATTGTTCAAAATGATGTGGGCAACAAATACAGTCCTACCGTAATCGCCGCTGCGATTACAAGCAAAACTTCCAAAAGCAAGCTGCCCACGCATATCGAAGTTTATGCGGATAAGTATGGGCTTGCAAAAGATTCCGTAATTCTTCTCGAACAGATCCGAACCATTGACAAAACACGTCTCAAGGAAAAAATGGGACATTTGGATGATTATGTCATGAACCAGGTCAACGATGCAATAACCGTGAGTTTCGGCCTTGAGCTGACTGCTCCCAGACAGGAATTTATCGGGTGAGTTGACGTATCGATTATAGCAAAATCCGCCGCAGTAATGCGGCGGATTTTAACTATATACGCTTACAATATATCTATTACAATCATAAACGGTTTAGGCAGCTTAGCTCTCATTTGGAGCAAATCAATAACATAATAACATAAACATACGCTTAATTTTTTCAAAAGTTTTAAGCGATCATTTTTTGTCCAGAGCATGTTTTTTTAATGCGTCAAAGCTTTCAGCGCTTATTACATGTTCTATGCGGCATGCGTCCTCTTGTGCGGTTTCCTTACTGACGCCGAGTCTAATGAGAAGATCAGAAAGAACAGTATGTCTTTCATACATTTTCTTCGCCACGCCCTCTCCGGCTTCAGTCAGCGTTATAAAACCGGTTATCTGATCCATATTTATATATCCGCTTTCCCTTAAGTTACGCATGGCTATGCTCACGCTGGGCTTTGTAAAACCGAGTTCATTCACAATATCTATTGATCTCACATTTCCTTTTTCTTTACCCAGCATATATATTGTTTCAAGATAATTTTCTGCTGATTCATGTATTTTCATAGAATAACCTTTCACTCATTCATTTCCAATTACTATATGTGTTTATTATACCAAAACAATGCGTAAAATACAATAGCGTTATAAGCAAAATAAGCATTTTTTCGCTATTTTTAACATATTTTTCGACACATTTTTCTTTTCTGACGTTTCAGATTTTACACTTTCCATGTATCTTAGGTGTGAATACGATATAAAAGGCATTGAAAAATATATTTCTGTGCTTTTCTCTGTTTTTACATCAGATTTTAGAATACTGCAACGTACGGTGGTAAAAAATATAGTAAAAATGAAAAGGAGACATATAAATGTGGGCAATTATTGACATCGGTTCCAACACCGTCAGATTAGTTGTATATACTCTTGAAAACGGAAAAATCAACCCTATGCTTAACAAGAAATACTCTGCGGCTCTTGCCGGATATGTTGACGGAAACGGCATGATAAAGGACGAGGGCATTCAAAAGCTGCTTAGTATTCTCCTTGAAATAAGGAAAATTCTTTCCTATATAAGCGTAAAAGAGGTATTTCCTTTTGCGACCGCCTCATTAAGAAACAGCGTTAACGGCAGAGAAATTGTTTCTCTCATTCGTGAAAAATGCGGCTTTGATGTTCGTATTTTGACGGGCAAGGAGGAAGCTGTTTTTGACTATTACGGCGTCATAGGAAAAGATTATGCAAACAACGGAATAGTTGTGGATGTCGGCGGCGGCAGCACTGAGCTTACTTTCTTTAAGGGTGACACGATTATTACCGCCACTTCTATCCCTCTTGGTTCTCTTCAGCTTTACAAAACCTTTGTTGACGGAATAATTCCGAATGAAAAAGAGGCAAAAAAGATAAAGAAAGAAGTTCGTGGTTTTCTGGAAGAAATAGTAGTACCCGACGACATAACCCAAACAGAAACGATATACAGCGTCGGCGGAACCGCAAGAGCTTCGCTTCGTGTTATAAACGAAATTTACGCGAGACCTGAAAACTGTGTTTCTTACACCCGAAATGAACTAAAGCATTTTTTGTCTGATGTAAATGAGCGTCCCGAAAAGATGCTGAAAAGCATATCCCTTTGTGAACCTGACCGGATTCATACAATAATCCCCGGTCTGCTAATATTTGAAACCATCTCCAAGTTTTATGATTCCAAGGACTTCATAATAAGCGACTATGGAGTTCGTGAAGGATTTTTGACCCACATGCTTAAAGAAAAGGGAGAATTACATGCATGAATGAATTGTTCTCACAAGGTTTTACGCAAAACAGAGAGCTTTCCTGGCTTAGGTTCAACGAGCGAGTTTTGTCTGAAGCTACCGATGAAACTAATCCTTTGCTGGAACGGCTGAAATTTATATCCATTTTCACAAGCAATCTTGACGAATTTTTCATGATACGTGTCGGAAGCCTTTTTGACATGATGAGCGCTGATCCTCGCAGAATTGACAACAAGTCCGGCATGACTCCGGAAAAACAGCTCAAAAGCATATTTGAAACGGTTAAGCCTTTATACAAGAAAAGGGAAAAAATCTTTTTTGACGTTGAAAAAAAACTGCGTGAATACGGAATATGTCAAGCCGAGTCTTCCGAGTTAACCGACAGAGAAAAAAAGACGCTTAATCAATATTTCAAGACCTCACTTGAGGGTGTTTTATCGCCTCAAATCGTGGACAACCTTCACCCTTTTCCGCATTTTACAAACAACGCGCTTCACATAGGTGTAATGTTAAAATACAAGGACAACAAAATTTTCGGATATGTTCCGATACCGGATTTTATTCCCTCTCTTTTCTTTTTTCCGGGAAATGAAGTGCGCTACATGCGCATTGAAAGTATTTTGCTTGAATACATTGACACGCTTTTCAAGCCGTATGAAGTTGAGCAAAAGGTAATTTTCTGCGTGACGAGAAATGCCGACGTAAACCCTGACGACGAGGTATTTGCAGACGAGTCTGATTTCAGAAAGCGAATGAAAAAAGTCCTCGGAATGAGAAAGCGTCTTGCTCCGGTACGTCTTGAAATTTCAAACCCGATAAGCAAGTCTTTTCACTCTTTCTTCATGGAAAAGCTCGGTCTCGGAGCAAACCAGATATTCCGCACTGCCGCGCCTCTTAAAATGGGATATGTATTTCAGCTTATATCCAAAATACCGAAAACTATTCAGGTAAATCTCCTGTACGAAAAGTTTTCACCTGTATGGACTGATCAACTGCGGCGCGGAGAAAGTATAATACGGCAGATAAGAAAAAAGGATGTTCTGCTGTCATACCCGTACGAAAGTATGGAACCTTTCATAAGGCTGTTAGACGAAGCCGCTGAAAACAAGGACGTACTATCGATAAAAATAACAATATATCGTCTTGCAAGTCATGCAAAACTTGTCGACGCATTATGCCGTGCAGCTGAAAACGGAAAAAACGTGACGGTACTGATTGAGCTTAGAGCACGATTTGACGAACAAAACAATATCGACTGGTCGAAACTGCTTGAAGACGCCGGATGCAACATCATATACGGTTTTGATTTTTACAAAGTTCACTCAAAAATATGTCTTATTACGATGAAAGACAAAGATTCCGTAAGTTACATCACTCAAGTCGGAACCGGCAACTACAACGAAAAAACAGCAAAACTTTATACTGATTTGAGTCTTATTACTTCAAACAAAGAAATAGGAAAAGACGCTTCGGAATTCTTCAAAAACATGTCTATCGGAAATTTAAACGGTGAGTACAAGCACCTATGGGTTTCCCCGTCTTCTTTGAAAACAAACGTATTAAAATGCTTTGATGAAGAAATTGCAAAAGGACGAGCCGGTCATATAACAATAAAAATAAATTCTTTGACTGATGCAGATATTATTCAAAAACTGAGTGAAGCGTCCAGAGCCTCGGTTCAGATAAAAATGATTATCCGGGGAATATGTTGTATTTTGCCGGGCGTTATTAACAAAACAGACAACATAAAGATATACAGTATTGTCGGAAGATTTCTTGAACATTCAAGAATTTACTGTTTTGGCTCCGGCAACGAAGAAAAAATGTATATTTCATCTGCTGATTTCATGACGAGAAATACCGAAAGAAGAGTTGAAGTTGCCTGTCCGGTTTATTCTGAGCACATAAGAAAAAAAATACATAATATTCTGGATGCACACGAATGTGACACCTTAAAAGCCCGCCAGGTGTCCTCGGACGGAAGTTATGTATTCAAGAGTTACAGAACTGAGCCTTATTTTGACAGTCAAAAATATCTGCTTGAGCAGGCTGAATCAGAAATAACAGTGCAGAACAACTCTTTTTCGCCGGTAAAGTATTTTACAAGTGTTATAAAAAATATTATTAGAAAATAAAATACAAACTTTTTAACTATATAGTTATCGTGCAAAAGCTGTTTTGATTCACCTGTTTTTTCGCCGAACAACACAAAAGGACACGCAGTGTTTTTCCAAAACAGCGTGTCCTTATACATTTTGTTTATTTCACATAAAATACTTCTGACTGAATAATGGCGCAAGTTAAGTACTCGACATCGTCACACATATTTACTTTGCCGAAGCGTTTTCACAAACCTCCGGCTCGTCTTCAAAAACAAGATTTCCGTCGTCGTCCATGCTGCGTATCACGGCAAGCGATTTCAGATTAAGTCCCATTTGCCTGAGCTTTGCTCCGCCTTTCTGGAACCCTTTCTCTATCACGATACCAATACCAGTCACGTTGGCTCCTGCCTGATGTATTATGTCAACAAGTCCGAGAGCAGCTTTTCCGTTTGCAAGAAAGTCATCAATAATCAAAACATTTTCATCCGGCTTCAAAAACTTAACCGAAACCATGACGTCATAAGTTTTTCCATGTGTAAAGGAATGGACGGGACTTGAGAAAACTCCGCCGTCGATGTTCTTGGATTTTGATTTCTTCGCAAAAACAACGGGAACGGAAAAATACTGAGCCGCAATACAAGCAATCCCGATACCGGACGCTTCGACTGTCAATATTTTGTCTACCGGTATGTCAGAAAACAGTCGTTTAAACTCTTTTCCGATTTCGTTATATAATTCTATATCAATCTGATGATTGAGAAAACTGTCCACCTTCAGCACTCCGCCGGGAGCAATATGTCCTTCTTTGCGTATTCTGTCCTTTAAAAGCTGCATTCAAACCAACCTTTCCCGGAAAAACATGATTATGCTGACATTATTCACAACTCATTTGTACGTTTTACAAATGCTGTGCTTCAATGTTAAATACAACCGGAGAATATATGTGTTGGGACTATTATACTACGCACACGTACAAAATGCAAGAGTTTTTATAAAATGAAGGGTACTTCTGATTAAAACGCGCTTACGTTTTTGAACTTGTACAAATAAATATGTTTTTATAAACTTATAAAAACCATTAGAATTTGTGTTGCATTTATCATCTGGCAAACCCATGCCAAAGCGCAGGCTTATAAGCCTGCGCTATAAGCCTGCGCTTTTATTTTTCCGTTCAAGCTTCAGCGGCGCTTACTCCGAAAGCGCGGCATTTTTCAAGTCCTTCATCATCGGGAGCTTCATTTATAATTAACCCATCACCTGCCAATTTTCCCGAGGCTCCTATAACCCGTGCTTCCCATTCACGCATCCATTCTCCGTCACCCCAGCCGTATGAACCGAACAAAGCAATCCTTTTATCCTTGATTTTCCCCTCAAGCTCCGCAAAAAACGGTTCAAACTCGGTTTCCTCAAGCACTTCTGCACCCATTGCAGGACAACCGAGAATCAAAATATCGTAATTTGATGCTTCATCTGCGCTGATTTCCGAAACCGTAAACAGCTGCGCTTCGGGATTTACCTGTCTTGCGCCCTCTAATACTGCCATCGCCATAGCTTCAGTATTTCCGGTTCCGCTCCAATAAATTACCGCTGTTTTTTTCATTGCAAAATCTCCTATTCTTAACACAAAATATAATTTCAAATATTAAACTCTTGTGACTTATACAGTCAAACACTTTCTTTCAGCACTAACCACCTCCCTTATACGCTTCTTTCGTCACTCGTACAAGCACAATTGTGCTTATTTTCCCATCATATGCTCGGCAAGCGCTTCCTTCAGTGCGCAGGCGCTTGAGGAATGACAATGCTTGAGCTTTGCTCCGGTCTTGTCTGCCTGTTTAATGGCAACATTGAGCATTTTATGCGCTACTGTTCCGGTAAAAACGATGATCATATCGGGACTGCCTATCTGGTTCTGAAAATTTGCCGGACACTGCGTGAAAACCTTGCACTTGCATCCGAAGTTTTTACATATTTCTCTATACTTACAATGCATGCGGTCATGTCCGCCTATTATAACTATGCTCAATGCTTCTTCCTCTTCCTTTCAAAATTTTGAAAAAATATTCCGATAAGTGGGCAGCGACGTGTAAATAAATCTTTAATTCAGACGTTTTTTGCCGGCAAACCGACATTTCTATTACCTTTCACTTACCTATCGCTTACCTCTCGCTTGCCTTCTAACTTATTCCGGCACCGATGTCTTCACAAGAACTCACACGGTTTTGAGGACAAAAAATATCCGTAAGTGTATGCCCGTTTTCAACACGACACGCAAGCGCTTTTCGACAAGCCCGATAACGAGTGAAACATTTTCGTGCGCTCTCCGGATTATGGTACGCTTTCCACTCGCCGGCAACAATACAATCTCTTCCGCCGCATTCTATAAAACGGCATATGTCGTACACCGGATATCCGAGAAAAACTCCTATTTCATGGGGAAAAGTCTCCTGCTTCAAGCGCTGTTTCAGAACCCTTATATACTCATCCATGCTTCCTTTTGCAGGGTACCCGTACTTTCCAAGAAACTCTATTGATTCCGGAGCACTCAGCTGTTTTTCAAGCACACTTTTTCTGTATGCCATCACTAAAACACGCTTTTTACACTCACATATCAACTCCAAGTATATCCCAATACCGTTCAGTTCTCTGTTCATTCTTTTCAGCTCGCTATATACATTCTCTTGGTTCGACTTGCCAAAGGAGGCTATATTTGCGCTTTTTATACCTGCTAATGCAGGCGCACAGTGATATGCTATCTGTCTTTCAAACATTTTTACCTCCTTTTAGTTAGTTATAACTAACTTATGCGTAAATAATTAAGCTCTCAAAAAGAGCTGATGAAAAGCAAAGTTTAAAAGCTCCATTCACCTCCGGCTTCACGCACAGCGCAAAGCCGGAAAGTGGAACGAGTTAATATTAAACTTTGGGCAAATAAGTTATAAACACTTCTAAAACTTCTGAAAACAGTAAATTGTACAAACCGGAGAGAATTATTTTTTACCGGCGTCATGGCAGCTGCAGCCGCCGTTTCCGGAGCTACCGGAGCATTTTTTGCCATGAGGGCAGCCTATGCAGGCACTTCCCGACTTTTTCTCTTTGTATATGTAATACGATATGCCGGCAATAATCAGCACAACAACTGCAATAACAACAAAATCAATCATAAGTCACACCCCGGTTTTTTGGTTTTATGTAAACTATTCGCTTAATTACTCTTATACTCCAACACCTGCACTGCGTACATTAGACTTTCCAGCTGATGCGCCAAGAGTATATTCTTCACCGATTTTTTTGCGTGCTTTAGCTATCATAAGTCCGATAACGACGGCAAAAACAATAACTGCCGCAAGTCCGCTCAAAGCAGGCGCTACAGCAAGCGTTTCGGGAGCGGTAACAAGTGTTCCTATCGTATATACAAAGTATCCTACCGTGTAACCGACGCCGAGCTGGAGTCCAATGCCGCCCCACACCCATTTTGCACTTTTCATCTCCGAATTCATTGCTCCGATAGCCGCAAAACAGGGCGGAGTATAAAGGTTAAACATAAGATAAGCAAGCGCCGCAACCTTGGTTATCGCTATTATCGACGCCGCTTCGGCTCCTGTGCCCTCAAGCAGTTCAAGAGTATCTGCGTCTATCAGGTTTTCAAGTCCTACAAAGCAAACTGCAAGCGTACCGACAACGTTTTCCTTTGCGATAAAACCGGTGACTGCCGCCGCCGCAAGCTGCCAGGAAAGCACTCCCACAATCGGCACTAACAAGTATGCAAAAGGTCTTGCAATAGACGCAAGGATTGAAGAATCTGCCGTTTCTGCTACTCCGAAGCTCCAGTCAAACGTCTGCATAATCTGCACAGCCGTATTACACAAAAGTATTATAGTGGAAGCCTTGACTATGTACGCCCATCCTCGTCCGCACATAGACTTGAACGCACCCCACAAAGAGGGAATTTTGTACTCAGGCAGTTCAATTATAAAGAACGACTTTCTTGCTTTGTATCCTGCTATCTTGTTAACTAAGAGTGCGCCGAGGAAGATTAACACGATACCGAACAGATACATAACGGCACTAACCCAGCCGGCGTTGTCAAAAAAGGCTCCTGCAAAAAGTGAAATAACAGGAATTTTAGCGCCGCACGGCATAAACGGGGACAGCATTGCCGTTGCTCTTCTCTCACGCTCATTTCTAATTGTACGGCTCGCCATAATGCCGGGAACGGCACAGCCTATGGTTATAACAAACGGTATTACCGACTTGCCGGAAAGTCCTACTTTTTTGAAGATAGGATCAAGCACGACGGCAACACGCGACATATAGCCGCAGTCTTCAAGTATAGCAATGAGAAAATACATAACCATAACCAACGGCAAAAAGCCGATTACTGCGATAACACCGCCTATAATACCGTCAACGACAAGCGCATAAAGTATAGGACTTGCGTTTTCAAGCAATCCTCCGACAAATTTCTGGAAGGTCTCAAGCCAGGCAACCAACAGGTCTGCAATAGGGGTACCCACCCAGACCTGTGATATCTGGAAGACAAGGAACATGACAACAGCGAATATCGGTATCCCCGCCCACTTATTTGTGAGAACCTCATCAATAATGTCGCCCACGCCTCTTTCTTTGGTAAGAACCTTTCTCGTTTCTACATCTTTTACTATGCCGTTTACAAACTCAAATCTCTTTCTGTCTGCCGCTTCAACAGCTTTTATATCCGTAAGATCAATATTTCCCTGCACATACGGCGCCGTTTGTCCGCTTCCGTATGCCGAAACAGCTGCCTCAACAACTTTTTGAAGTCCTTTGGCGGAAGTTGACACTGTTTTTATAACCGGACAGTTTAACTTTCGAGAAAGTGCTTCGGTATCAATTTTCGTATCTTTTTTTTCGTTGATATCGCTTTTATTTAGTGCGACAACCACAGGTATTCCAAGTTCAAGCAGCTGCGTTGTAAAAAACAGGCTTCTGCTTAAATTTGTTGCGTCTACGATGTTTATAATCGCATCCGGTCTCTCGTTTTTAACGTAGGAGCTTGTAATGCTTTCTTCCGATGTGAAAGGCGACATTGAATAAGCTCCGGGCAAATCCACCGCAATCAGTTCTTCTGTTCCGCCGTAAAAATTGCTCCGTATCCTATGTTCCTTCCTTTCGACTGTAACACCGGCCCAGTTGCCGACTTTCTCGTTTCTTCCGGTTAGGGCATTATACATTGTTGTCTTGCCGGAATTTGGGTTGCCTGCCAAGGCAATTCTCATGGTTGTTTCCTCCTTTAGTTAGTACCCTTTGGATTTTATATTTGATTAGTTGTGACTAACTTACACTTTTTATTTAACGCCGCTCATGCGGCGCTCTTTTAAACGATTATTGCTTCGGCAAGCTGACGGTCGATATTATATCTTCCGTCTTTTATGGAAACGACACAGCTTCCCTTAAGATGCGAAACAACGGTAATAACTTCACCGCTGTAACATCCAAGCGAAAACAAAAAAGCATTTAGCTCATCGTCATGCGTTTCCACGCTTTTTATTACATATTCCTTTCCCTCAACGGCATTATTCAAATTCATACCTTATCACCCTACATGTTATTTGCTGTATCAAAAGCTAATTCGGTTAGTTTTTTCTAACTCCTGATGTAGTTTAGCACAACTAACCAAGTTTGTCAAGACTTTTTTCAAAAAATCCAAATAAAAAATTAAAAATAACAATGGCACTTCACTAAACAGAAAATTATAAAACTTGGAGGCTTAATATTGACGTAAATTGTTTTTCATAGTATAATCACAAGGTATAGGATACGGATTTACACAAAATATGTGTGCCGAATTCGAAAGGAGCGCATAATATAATGATTTCGCCTGATATCGGAATTATCGGCGGCGCCGACGGACCGACAGCTATATTTGTTGCAGGGCCCAAGATTAATGTTTTAAGCATTGTTCTCGGTGTTATCGCCATAGCGGTGGCAGCCGCGGCGATAATATTTACTGTGAAACGAAACAAAAAGAATTAGCAGTTTTTTTATTTCATCATTTATGCGGCGATTTATGTAACGCCTTATATTGGGTTGTTCGACAAGTCTGTCTGTTTTCCAGCTTTATTCTTTACTTTATAAGGAAGTATATCTATCATGTTAATTATCGGGCTTACCGGTGCGAGCGGCGCCGGAAAAGGCTTATTTGCGCAAACTGCGCACAAATATTTCGGTGCGCTTCACATTGATACTGACAAGCTTGCACGCCGCGTTGTCATGCCGGGGCAGGAATGTCTGCGCAAAATTGCGGAATGTTTCGGCGAAACCGTACTTTGTGAAGACGGTTCTCTCAACCGCAAAGAACTTGCTAAAGTCGTATTTTCAGACAAGCAAAAATTAGAACTTCTTAACTCAATAACACATCCGGCTATCACGCATTTAGTAAGAGATATTCTTAAAGACGCGCAAAGCTCCGGAACAAAGATAGCAATTGTCGACGCACCTTTGCTTTTTGAAAGCGGCGAAGACTCGGTATGCGACATCACGGTAGGTGTTGTTGCGCAAAAGGACATTCGGCTGAAGCGGATAATGAAGCGGGACAGCATTGACGAAAATGCCGCCGAAAGTCGGCTTGTTTCAGGAAAAGACACAAAATATTTTGTTGACAGGTGCGATTATATACTTGAAAACAATTACGATGAACCAGATGAATTTGCCGAAAAGTGCCGTGAGCTTATATCTGCAATTATTTCAAGTGCTCCGGGCACAAAAACAAAAAGCGCAAAATGATTTGCATTTGACTTGTTTAATTGCCGGAACAAGTGCAAACAGCTGAAAGGAAATTCAATGAGAAAATCTTTTGTTATTATTTTCATACTTATTCTATCCGCCGGGATTGCGACGTTATGGGTTTTTGTTGAAAATCTGATTCTTGAGAAAACCCATCCCCTACCTTACTATGAAATCGTAAGCAAGTATTCGGCAGAGTATGCCGTTCCGGAGGAAGTCATATACGGCGTCATGAACACTGAAAGCTCTTTCAAAAGTGACGCTGTATCAGCTAAAGGTGCTATCGGACTTATGCAGATAACGCCTGACACCTTTGAGTGGCTCTGCTCCAAGAACTCTGACTCGGACACTTCTTCGGAAAGGCTATACAATCCCGAAGTGAATATATGTTACGGGACCTATTTCTTAAGTCTTTTATACACTGAATTCAGCGTATGGGACACGGTTTTTGCCGCTTACAATGCCGGAAGAGGCAAGGTTAATGAATGGCTTGCTGATGATCAGTACAATAAAAACGGAAAAATTGTCAATATTCCTTACCCTGAAACCGCCGCATACGTTGAAAAGGTGAACAAGGCAATGCTTGTCTATAAAAAGCTGTATTTTTCGGAAAGCAGCACTGAAACGGCGGTTGATTCTGCTGATAATGCGGATGAAAGTACTGTCGGCTGAATTGTTTTTTACAAAAATCACTTTTAATGATTGAATTATTAAAAAATACGCATTATATTAGTATCAGAAAAATAAAAATAAAATCAAAGAAAAAACGTTGAAAGGCGGTATAGATATGGAAAACGAAAAGTCAAAAGCTGAGCTTCTCAAGGAGAAATTATATTTATCAAGCAAAAGCGCCTATGAGGTTTGCGACGGCGATGAAATAAAAAAAGCATATGACTACTGCGAAAAATATATGAAATTTTTAGACAGGGCAAAAACTGAGCGCGAGTCTGTTGACGAGGCTGTGGATATGCTCAAGACCGCCGGATTTGTACCTTTTGAATACGGCAAAAAATACTCTTCCGGCGACAAGCTTTATTTCAACAACCGAGGAAAGGCTCTGTATATAATTGTTGTCGGCAAGAAGCCGCTTGAGGAAGGTCTGAGCATTGCTGCCGCTCACGTTGACAGCCCCCGTATCGACTTAAAACAGCATCCGCTTTATGAAGAAGGCGGAATGGCATTCTTCAAGACGCATTACTATGGCGGTATTAAAAAATATCAGTGGGTTGCGACTCCTCTTGCGCTTCACGGGGTTATTGTCCGTGAAAACGGTGAAAAGGTAAATGTTTCCATCGGAGAGGGCGACAATGATCCTGTTTTCTATATAACAGATCTTCTTCCCCACCTCGGCAAAGACCAGGCGGCTAAAACTCTCGGCAGCGCCTTTACCGGTGAAAATCTGAATATCCTTGCCGGAAGCCGTCCTTACGACGACGAGAAAATAAGCGAAAAAATAAAGCTAAATATTCTCGCAATTTTGAACGAAAAATATGATATTACCGAGGCGGATCTTCTCTCTTCGGAGCTGTGCCTTGTTCCGGCGGCTAAGGCTCGTGACGTTGGATTTGACCGCAGTATGATAGGGGCTTACGGTCACGATGACAGAGTCTGCGCTTATCCAATCTTAACCGCCGCAATAGACTGTGCCTCAAAGATACCTGATTACACAAGCGTTACGATTTTTGCCGATAAAGAAGAAATCGGAAGCGAAGGCAACACCGGAATGCAGTCGTTTGCATTTGAAAACTTACTGACAGAGCTTGCGGTAAATGCAGGGGCAAATCCAAGAGTTATGTTTTCAAATTCAAAATGCCTCTCTGCTGACGTAAACGTTTGCTTCGATCCCAATTTTGCCGAAGTATACGAGTCACGCAACAGCGCATATCTCAATAAAGGCGTAGCAATAACAAAATACACCGGCGCACGCGGAAAATCCGCTACAAATGACGCTCACGCTGAATATGTCGCTATGGTAAGGCGCATTTTAAATGATGCAGGCGTTGTTTGGCAGACCGCAGAGCTCGGCAAGGTAGACCAGGGCGGCGGAGGAACTGTTGCTATGTATATTGCCAAGCTTGACGTTGATACCATTGACGTGGGCGTTCCGGTTCTTTCAATGCACGCCCCTTATGAAGTTGTTTCAAAGACTGACATGTATATGGCATACAAGGCTTTTGGAGCGTTTTTTGAAAGATAGTATTTGACACACGGTAGTGTTTACTTTAAATCCGCCGCCTTTCGCTTATTTTAGCCGGGCGTGCGGATTTGAGTTTGTTTTTTTACTTTGACAAGCGTCAGCTTCAGGCGCATATGACAAACTGAAAGGAGAATAACTATGAACATTGCTCAACTTAAAGAGGCAGTCGTTTCCGGCGCATATGACAGCGCTTTTATAAGTCTTTACGGAGATAACACAAGTATTGACAAGGTAAAAACCAGATATTTGGATGCAATAGACAACTTTTCTGCACTGTACGGAAGCGAGATTTCAGAAGATCGGGACGTCGGACTTTTTTCCGTTCCAGGAAGAAGCGAAATTTCCGGAAATCACACCGACCACAATCACGGAAAAGTGCTTGCCGCGTCAATCAGCCTTGACATAATTGCAGTAGCGGCAAAAACCGACAAAAATATTATCCGTGTAAAATCTGAGGGCTTTGACGAGGACACTGTAAGTCTTGAAGATGTGAAAACGGTTGTTCCTGAGGAAAAATACAAGGCGTCGGCGATAATCCGTGGAATGTGCGACGGTTTTCTGTCAAGACGAAGGAAAATCGGAGGCTTTGCCGCATACACCACGTCTAACGTGCTCAAAGGCTCCGGACTCTCCTCTTCAGCGGCTTTTGAAGTAATGATAGGAAACATTCTCAACCACCTTTATAACGACGGTGAGGAGAACGCTGTCGAAATCGCTAAAATCGCGCAGTATTCCGAAAACAAGCATTTCGGGAAGCCTTGCGGACTTATGGACCAGACTGCCTGTGCTGTCGGCGGTTTTGTTGCAATAGATTTTAAAGATCCGGCAAATCCGGTAGTTGAAAAAATTCCGTTTGACCTTTCCGCCGCCGGTTTATCTTTGTGCATTGTAAACACAGGAGGCAATCACGCTGATCTTAACGAGGACTATGCGTCTGTTCCGGCTGACATGAAAAAGGCTGCTGAGTTTCTCGGCGTACAATTTCTTGCGGAAACAAGCAAGAAGGCGCTTCTTGCAAGTGCCCGTGAAATGAGAGAAAAAATCGGAGACAGATGTTTCCTTAGAGCTTTGCACTTCTTTGACGAAAACGAGAGAGTTGCTAATCAAAAAGAGGCGCTTTCCAAGGGCGATATTTCGGCGTTTTTAAGCGGTGTTCGTGAGTCCGGTCTGTCTTCCGCGACAAAACTTCAGAATATTTTCACTGTCAAAAATGTTAACGAGCAAGGTCTTACTGTCGCACTTGCGCTTGCCGGAGAAATCCTTGACGGCGTGCCGGACAGTGCGTACCGTGTGCACGGCGGAGGATTTGCCGGAACGATTCAGGCTTTTGTACCGGCAGAGCTTGTAGCTAAGTTTACGGACATGCTTGAGGGAGTATTTGGAGAAGGCAATGTGTACGTTCTTTCGGTGAGAAAGTACGGCGCTGTTTCACTTGAGGCGCTGAAGCAGCAAAAATGAAGAAGAAACTTCGGGTAAGCCGTACGCACAGAATATCAGATTCAGCCGCAAGTCGTGAAAACACGCAAAAAGCAGGCAAAAACAACCTTTCTAACATTGGAAAAGGCAAAATTGTTTTGTTGCTCATTTTATTCACTGCTATAATTGCGGGAATATACATTGCCGCAGTAAAGCTGCGGTTTGAACCGATTTTTCACTTATACTGGATAATCAGCGCGGTTTTGGCGTGTGCGGCGGCGGTGCTTCAAAAGCGAAATGAGTACCTGTATACAAAAGATATGGCTTCCGGCGTGTCTCAGGCACAGTCGGAAGCATCCAAAGGACAACGTCTGAAAAGGATAAAATATTTGCTTATAATTCTTATTCCTTTTTTGTTTACCGTGTTTGCTGACGCTGTGTATCTTTTATTTTTAGCCGATCTCGATATTTTCAAGGCTGTCGCCGATGTGTTCGGATAATCATTTATTATAATTTATATATAAAAACATTTTGGATAGGATGGGACATGTTCAAAGTTATTCCGCTTTTTTCCGGCTCCTCCGGTAATGCTACATATATTCGCTACGGCGACGATGAAATACTTGTAGACGCCGGCGTTTCATGCCGTATGCTTGCTAATGCGCTTCAAAGCATAGGCACTGACCTTTCGTACATCAGCGCTCTTTTCATCACTCACGAGCACTCCGACCACATTAAAGGACTTGAAACTTTATGCAGGAAATATAATATACCGGTATATATAAATAGAGATTCGCTTGACGGAATAGAAAAGCAATCTCTAAAGGAGATTCTAAAACCGGCAGCATGCATAAAAAACGCGGGCGAATATGTAGATGTCGGGCAGATTCACGCTGATATTTTCAAGACTCCGCACGACTCTTGCGGCAGCGTCGGTTACAGGTTTACCTTTTCAGACGGAACATCTGTCGGTTACGCTACTGATATCGGATATGTAACCAAGGGAATTGCCTCGTCGCTTTTCGGATGCGACACAGTAGTTTTTGAAAGCAATCACGACATTCAAATGTTAAGGAACGGACCGTATCCTTTTTATTTGAAGCAGAGAATATTATCCGACAAGGGACACCTTTCAAATGCATCGTGCGCGTCATTTATACCGAATTTATTCAACAACGGCACAAAAAAGGTAATTCTCGCGCATCTTTCAGAGCATAACAATACTCCGAGACTTGCTTACACGACTGCAATGGATTCAATAAATTCTGTGGGACTTGATCCGGAGAAATGCAAAGTTACCGTTGCGATGAAATCGATTATTTGAGCTCAATATATAAACATGGCGATATGGCGATAATTCAGTATCAGCCCGCATTCCCACGCAGGCACAGCGGCTCAACTGTTTTGCGCAAAGCAAAATAACAATCAAAGCGAAAGGCATGAAAAATTATGACAAGATTTATTGTTGTCCGTCACGGAGAAAGTGAAGGCAACGCAAAAAGTGAATTTCACGGACAGTACAACTCAGACCTTACCGAAAAAGGACATGCACAGGCGGAATGTACTGCACAGTATTTGGACAAGTACCGCATTGACAAGATATATTCAAGCGATATCCGCCGGGCGTTTTCTACAGCTCTGCATACGGCGAACCGCCGCAGTATGACAGTTATTCCGGACAGCGCTCTTCGAGAGATAAAAGCCGGAAAATGGGAACAGATGCGTTTTGACGACATAGCCGTGCAATACCCGGAAACTTATAGAATCTGGTTTGAGGATATCGGCTCATGCCGCTGTCCCGGTGGTGAGAGCGTTGCAGAGTTAAGAGACCGTGTAAAAGCTGAGTTTGATAAAATCGCCTCCGAGAACGACGAAAAAACTATTATGGTTGCGACCCACGCAACGCCGCTCAGGGCTATGTGGTGCGTGTGGCATGGGCTTCCTATCTCTGAAATGAAAAACGCAAAATGGGCGCCTAATGCTTCGGTTACCGTGGTGGACTATGACAACAACGGCGGATACGAGGTTGTGATGTACGGCGAAGCAGAGCACCTGATAAAAGAAGGTCTTGTTACAGAGCTTCCGAAAAATATTTAACAAGCGTATTGATTTTAAGGCAACAGTTTTCTGATTTATTTGGACGCATCTTCAATACTTATTTGCTTTCTTCGTTTTTACAGAATTTAACCCGGGCAATCTGATAAGGTTGTCCGGGATTTTTTGCGTGCACGCAGGTGCGTTAGGGTTCTTAAATTTTTAGCGTCTGTCAAAAACGTCACAGTGTTTCAGGTTAAATATCGTACGTTATCTCAGCTTTTCCCGAGTGTATTCTCACGCTGCACGTGCGCCCGTCCGGAAGATTGAGTCCATGCAAACACATATCGCACATGCTGTATTCTTCAGGAATAACAGGATCCGACAAAACTCCCCTCTCGGGACTGTATGAGATACCGAAAACAAATTCAATGACAAGCTGTAAGAATTGAGCCGCAGTCCATCCGTACTCCTGTACGCCTTCCCCGGAGCCTGTGAACGGATCTATAAACTCGGCGTAATTTCCGGCAAAGGTACGTATTGTTCGCTCACACAGTCTAACTGCCTCCCGGCGGTAACCTGCTTCTTTAAGTGATTTAATTGCCGCCACGTTATGAAGAGTCCATACGCTTCCGCTCCAGGCAGGATTTCCGTTATACCGTCCGTGTACGGTTGTAAACAATGCGTCCTTCTTGGATACTGACGAGAGAGGTCTTGTATTCCAGTTGAAGTGCGAATCGTCCTTTAAAAGCATTAACAACTTTTCATGTCTTTGTTTGCCTTCCACCGAAAAACCGAGAAAAGTTGAAGCAGAGAGAATATCGTATCTGCGATTTTGTGTCAGTACGTACGGCTTATAGCAGCCATTTTCTTTATCCCACAAGAAATCTTTTACAGCATCAAGTATACTCTTTTCCTGTTTAAAGTAAAACTCGGTGAATGAACTGTCGCATCCGCACATTTCGGCAAGAATTGCCGTATTTCTGCATGCCCGGGCAATCTGTATATTAGTATCCATCGGAGCATAAACCATAGATCCGCTGACGGTGTTCGGTATGAAAGTTTCTTCAAAGACAGCTGAAATAAGTGCGGTTTTAGGATCCTGTCTATTCGCAAACCACCAATCAAGGCTCTTGGTAAAAAGGTCAAGCGTTTTTTCCCTTAACGATTTGTCAGGTGACATGCGTGCTATTTCAAAGCACGTGTCAAAATATCTCGGCAGGGATGCTATCGGTTCCTTTACGTTCGGAACATGAGCAAATCCGTCAGTTCCGTAGAGTTTTATACGGCCGTCGCCGCACTGAACGGCACACAAGTTATCAATAAGGTCAACAGCACTTGAAAAATCTATCCACTTTGCGCCGTCCACAACCAACGAATAATCAAGACTCCACCAATCAGCGCCGTATTCGCCGCCGGGCGCAAAAAAGCCTTTTACCATACCGTTCTTCGGAGACGGGATATAACAATTCCGCACGGTTTTAATGGCCTTTTCAAAATCACTGTTTGAACAAAACGGACATTCTAATTCCACCGGGCAGTTAAAATTCATATTGTCCTCCTTATGCTCTATGAGCTTTTCACCCATAATACGATTGAACGAGTTAAAACCATTCACTTTTTTAAAATTTTTCAGTGAAATTTCTTGCATAATCTAAAATAATTATATCAGCCGGAAAAATATATGTCAATCTCATGCGTTAAGGCTTAGCTTCAAATGTAAAATTTTCGTTTCGCGTATTTACATATCTGTCAGTCTGGTGTATAATAAACTGAATTCAGATGTGCATTTTTACACATATATTTATCGAAAGGAAATCCTTTATCATGTCAATTATCACAAAAATATTCGGTACACGCAGTGACCGCCAAATAAAAAAGATGATGCCTGTCGTTGACAAAATAGAAGCTTTGTCAGACAGCTATGCCGCTATGAGCGAGGCTGAATTAAGAGGTATTACAGCAAAGCTCAAGGAAAGGCTTGCCGCCGGAGAAACACTTGACGACATTCTTCCCGATGCTTTTGCCGCCGTCAGAGAAGCCTCTTTCCGGGTTTTGGGCAAAAAGCATTACCGTGTTCAGCTTATAGGCGGAATTGTAATCCATGAAGGACGAATTGCCGAAATGAAAACCGGTGAAGGTAAAACGCTTATGGCTACCCTTCCCGCATACCTCAACGCACTTGCAGGCAACGGCGTTCACATTGTAACGGTAAACGACTATCTCGCGCGCCGTGACAGCGAGTGGATGGGAAAGGTATACAATTATCTTGGTCTTACTGTCGGTCTTATAGTTAACGGACTTACGCAGGCAGAGCGCAAGGTTGCTTACGCCGCCGACATAACCTACGGAACCAACAACGAATTCGGTTTCGACTATCTTCGTGACAACATGGTCACTAACAAGGACGCTTTATGCCAGCGCGGACACGCTTTTGCAATTGTCGACGAGGTGGACTCTATCCTTATTGATGAAGCGAGAACCCCTCTTATCATTTCCGGTCAGGGCGAAGAATCCTCCGAAATGTACAAGAAAGCTGACAAATTCGCGGCTTCCCTTACTGCTCACGTTATTAAGGAACTTGATAACAAAGAGTCTCACGAAAATATCGACGGAGACTACATTGTTGATGAAAAGGCACGCACTGCAACTCTTACCGCATCCGGTATCAGCAAAGCCGAAAAATACTTTGGAATTGAAAATCTGTCAGATCCGGAAAATGTTACCATAGCGGATCATGTAAACCTTGCGATTAAAGCAAGAGGAACCATGAAGCGTGATATCGACTATGTCGTCAAGGACGGCGAAGTTTTGATAGTCGACGCATTTACCGGAAGAATAATGATAGGAAGACGTTATTCCAACGGTTTGCATCAGGCAATCGAAGCAAAAGAAGGCGTAAACATCCGCAGTGAGTCAAAAACGCTCGCCACTATTACTTTCCAAAACTATTTCAGGCTTTACAACAAACTTTCCGGTATGACGGGTACGGCTCTTACCGAGGAAGAAGAATTCCGCGAAATATATAATCTTGACGTTGTAGAAATTCCTACCAACAAGCCCATGATACGAAACGACATGAACGATGTTGTATACCGCACCATGAAAGGCAAATACAACGCGATAGTTGAACAAATAAAGGAATGTCACGCAAAGGGACAGCCGGTTCTTGTAGGTACTGTTTCAATTGAAAAGAGTGAGGAACTTTCAGGGCTGCTCAACAGAAACGGTATTCCTCACACGGTTTTAAACGCAAAATTCCACGAAAAAGAAGCTGAAATTGTCGCTCAGGCAGGCAAGCTCGGCGCCGTTACCATTTCAACCAACATGGCCGGCCGTGGTACCGATATTACGCTTGGCGGTAACGCTGAGTATCTCGCGAAAACTCAGATGAAGAAACTCGGTTTTACGCCCGAGCAAATTAACGACGCCACAAGCTATTTTGAAACGGACAACGAAGAAATTCTTGCAATGCGCAAGCAATACAATGATATTCTTCATGATTTTGAAGAGCAGATACGTCCCGAGGCTCAAAAGGTAGTTGAAGCGGGCGGACTGTATATACTCGGAACCGAGCGCCACGAAAGCCGCCGCATTGACAATCAGCTCCGCGGACGTGCGGGCCGTCAGGGAGATCCCGGTGCTTCCAGATTTTTCCTCTCGCTTGAGGACGATTTGCTGCGCCTTTTCGGAAGTGAAAAGATACAAAATCTTGTTGCCGGTCTCGGTCTTGACGAAAATACCCCGATAGACTCCGGAATTCTTTCAAATACAATTCAGAATGCTCAAAAGAATCTTGAAAGCCGCAACTTTGCTATCCGTAAAAACGTGCTTATGTACGACAACGTTATGAACAAGCAGAGAGAACTGATTTACAAGCAGCGCAGAGATGTTCTTGACGGAGAAGATATCCACGACAAGATTTTAGGCATGATAGACGGATATGTGACAGACGGCTGTGCCAACTTCTTAACCGGAGACGTTCCGGAAGAATGGAATCTTGAGTCGCTCAAGGGCTATTTTATGGGAATTCTTACCCGTCCGGACGACTTTGTATACACTGTTGAACAGCTAAACAAGATAAACGCTGAAGATATTACCAACGAGCTTCTTGAAAGAGCTCATGCGAAGTATGCTGAAAAGGAACAGTTATTCAAGCCCGAGGAACTCAGGCAGATTGAACGTCTTGTGCTTTTGAGAAACGTGGACAGCCACTGGGTAAATCACATTGACGCCATGGCCGACCTTGAGGACGGCATTGGACTTCAGGCGTATGCTCAAAAGAATCCCGTAAACGAATACACTCGTGCGGCGGCGGACATGTTTGACGAAATGATTTCATCTGTAAGGGAGCAGACCGCAAAAATGCTGCTTATGGTGATTCCGTCTACTCAGATTAAAAAGCCTTCAGCGCCGAGAGTTACGTCTGCCGGACTGAAAGAAGAGCATCCTGCGCCTTCTCCTGTAAGGGCCTCTGACAGTATAAGAAACAGCGTATACGGAAAGAGCGCAAAACCCGAGGCGAGAAAAGAGCCGATAAGAAAATCGGCGGCAGAAAAAGTCGGAAGGAATGATCCGTGTCCATGTGGCAGCGGCAAAAAATACAAAAAATGCTGCGGAGCCGGACTGCCGGATATAGACGAGAACGGAAATGCGAATTAACTGCATTTGAAATTTGACAACCACTTATTGATTTTTCTGTATTTTTCGACAATAGTAATTTTCAAGCGGTGAACAAATGGGATTTGGACTGTTATTTTCCGGGTATATTACCCTATTGTTTTTCAAGGTACTTCCCCCTGCGATGGCGGTAGGTGCCTACCTTATGTACAGAGCGTTAGACAAGCTTTCCGTTTACGGTAAGGCCTTCAGAGCGGCGCGGGCAGCTTCTTTGGCGCTTGGCATTTACTACGTTCTTTTTACGGCAATATGGATTGGACGCATGGCGGGATTATTTAATTCCGTTCTCTCAAGCAACACATTTGTGGTTTTTGACGACGTTATTTACTATGCCCTGCTTCTGTTTCTGCACGTAACGCTTTATGCGGCAATTGAGGGAATTTCCAAAGAATGTGAGTACAAAAAAGGTATACGTTCTGTCCGGTTTGCAAGAGTCTTAACCGCAATGTTCTACGTATTA
Organism: Clostridiales bacterium; assembly: GCA_003343885.1. Taxonomy (GTDB): domain Bacteria; phylum Bacillota; class Clostridia; order Oscillospirales; family CAG-382; genus UMGS882. Next base: position 25,848 of record QAKH01000033.1, read on the forward strand.
ACTGCCGGCAGCATAGTTCTTGACCTGCTTTCTGTCGGTACGATTCTCCCCTTGCTATGTTTCATATGCCAGATTATTTGGTATATCTATACAGCTATAATAATTTACGGTTGTTACATGAGAATTGCAACCCAGGAGATAATCGACGACGAAGAAAAGAAGCTCGCTCAATACAATGCCGCCAGAAAAATAAAAAAATAATTATGCCAATAGGTGCGTGCGTCTGCCATGTATAAAATAAAGTCTGCAAGATGCACGCGCAAGCGGCGAAAGGAATGATATATATGCTAAAAACAGGACTTACCGGAAGAGAACAGGCTATTGTCAACTTAAGCAAATGCGCAAAGGAAATGGGAAGCGGCTCTCTTGAGATTTACGCTACTCCAGCTATGTGCGCCCTTATGGAAGCGGCAAGTGTAAACTGTATAGAGGGACATCTCGAACCGGGAAAAACCACGGTAGGCGTTTCAATAAACATAAAGCACACCTCACCCACGGCTGTAGGAATGACTGTCGGCGCCGAGAGTACTTTAACTGAAATTGACGGCAGACGTCTTGTGTTCAACATAACCGCTTACGACAAGGCCGGAGAAATCGGGACCGCAGTACATGAAAGAATGATTGTTGACAGTTCAAAAATTCTCGAAAAGGCTTCTTCCAAGATAAATTCTTAGTGTGAAACACATAAAATAAGTTAATAGCAAAGTTAATAGCAGTTAATAAATTTAAACAGTTAAAGCTAAAAAGGATAAGGCACATGAAATCCCCAAAAACCAACAGTAAAAAAGTAAAGACCATAGATGTCCGTCACTCGCAGATCGTTTCGGCGAAAAAAAAGAGTCTGAAAAAGGCTTCGGTTATAGTTATCTCCGTTATAGCGGCTTTGTGCCTGATTTGTCTTGTGCTTGCCGCTGTAAATGGTCTGTTAAAACGCAACAGCGACGCCGACACGGTTTCCGGTCAGCTTGATTTATCCGGCAAAAGTTATATCAACTACTATGAGCCGGACTATGAAACCGATATAATGACCGACAAGGACTATCTTGCTCAAAACCGCACTGTAAAGTATGTTATTCCAAGCGATACCGGAAGCGTTTCAATAGTGCTTGATGAATATGACAGAAATGAGCTTACCGAGGGGCAGCGCTTTTTCATGAGCTATTTTGACACGGTTATCTCCGGGGATTACGAAAAATATCACGAGATGTTTACGGACGAATACATATCTTCTCCCGACGGTTTTGAAACAAAGCCTGCGGACAGGGTGTTCCCCATGCAACGGCTGTACGACATAACGGTAACCGAGCTTGGCAGAACCGATCCTACCGATACGCAGTATTCATACAACGGTATGCCCGCAGTATTCGGAGTATACGAAGTAAGCTACAAAATCCTCAAAAACGACGGTGAATTCCGGCATGATATTCCAAGCGGCGGAGAGGTTCCTCTGATATTTGAAATTGTCACGACAGGCGCCGGTACAGCTGATGAGCTGACTTTAATCAAGGACGTTTACAAATACACAGACATTTCCGGTGAATAGTTTAGAATGACAGTCATGTAAACACGCAAAATCGTTTTAGGAATTTAAATGGAAAGAGGGTAACAGCCTTGAAGTCTAAACGAACACGCACAGGATTTGCTATGGTATATGCCGGTTTATTTCTGTTTTTTAATCCGGTTGTTAGTCTCTACGACTTTTTGCCGGATGTGCTCGGGGCTCTTTTGATTTTCTTAGGATTAAAAAAATCCGCTGCAATCGACGGGCATTTTGACGACGCACGCAGGTCGGCGTTTAACCTTATATGGTTGTACTTATTAAAACTTGTTATGTCGTTCACTCTTTTAGGCTCTTCAGATAATTCACTTCCCTACACTTTCATGGCAAGTGTTCTTGAAATAGTATTTTTGCTTCCTTTTTTCTCAAAGCTCTACGAGGGATTTGAATACACCTCAATGAGAATGGGTACGGGCAACACTGCAAAAGCTGTAAAAGATGTGCGAACATTTTCGGCAATTTTTGTAGTCGCCAGGTGTGTGTTAACGTTTATGCCGGAAGTACTCGTATTTATGGAGCAAAACGAGGAGATAGATTTAAGCGCAAACGCTTCCTATTCCATGCCGGTAATACATTTGAAACCTTATGTAATACTTTTCAGCGTGATTGTTCAGCTTATTCTCGGAATTATCTATCTTTACCAGACCGGTAAATTTTTAAAGATTATAAAAAAAGACAGTCTGTACATGCAAAACTTTTCCTCAAGATGCGCCGAAGAATGGGACGACAACCACAAAGCGCATGCTTATCAGGCTATCGGAGCGAGTTGCTTATTTCTCATTGCATCACAGGTATTTCTCGCAGACTTTTATATTCAAGGCGCCGATATCCTGCCCGATATCTTAGCCGGAGTTATGCTTATTATCTCATTTGCGTGCGTTGGGCGCTTTACCGGTGATAAGAAGCCTTCAAAAACTCCAGTCCTTGTTTTTCTGATCACCACTCTTTGCTTTACTATACTTTCATACATTGTACAGCCTCAGCATTATGCGCTTTTGACAGGAACAGCCGTCGATTCTCTCCCATTTACCGGAGCGCTTTCCGTAAGCACAGTTTCTATGACGATTTTGTCGGTTGTGGTTTGTGTTGTCAGCTTTATTTCCGCACTATGGGTTTACAAGGCGTGGATTGACTGTCACAACGGAGTATACGCTCTAAACGACACAGGAAATCATGACCGAAAGCTTATAAGCGTATATATTACCGCCGCTCTTGCCGTGCTTGTAAAATACATTTCGTTTGCCGTAGATGTTTTTATGGCAAAGCTTGCATGTATCCCGGAAGTATCGGTATATATTGCCTCTCGAACACGCATGACTCAGTCAGCCTATGAGCTCGCCGTGGAATCAAGCTCAAATATAGCCTTGTTTGAAAATCTCGACTCTATATCGACAGTACTCAGACTTGGCGCACTTGTGCTTGTTGTCTTTTCGGTATTCAATATTTTTGCGTTAAAAGCACAGGCTATCAGCGAAGAAAAGTAATCCGGCAGCTTAAGAAAACGCTTATAAAAATCGGAGGGACATAAAATGCCTGAAATTAAAGTTTTTCGTGCCGGAGACATACTCAACATGAAAAAAAACCATGCTTGTTCAAAAACCGCCAAGCAATTTCTTGTACTGATGATAGGCAGTGATATAAAAGTAAAGTGTCTTGGCTGTTCAAGAGAAATGATAATTCCGAGAGTAAAACTCGAAAAGAGCATTAAAAGCATTATTCCGAAGGGAGAAAATTAAATGTTTGAAAATCTGCGTGAAGCAGAAAAACACTATCAGCAAATAAGCGAAAAGCTCATGACTCCGGAAGTTATAAATGACACGGAGACCTTCAAGAACCTAATGAAGGAGCACAAGAATCTTACGCCGATTATTGAAAAATACAGAGAATATGTCGGTACTGAGGACAATTTGAATCAAGCCAGAGAGCTCTTGGAAGAAGGCGGTCTTGAACCGGAAATGAAAGAACTTGCCGAAGAAGAGTTAAAAAATGCCAAAAATGAGCTTGAGCGGATAACCGACGAGCTCAAAATTCTGCTTTTACCGCGTGATGAGAATGATGACAGAAACGTCATTGTAGAGATACGTGCCGGAACCGGCGGCGAAGAGGCTGCGCTCTTTGCGCACAGTCTTTACCGCATGTACAGCATGTATGCCGAGTCAAAAGGCTTCAAGATTGAAATACTCAACATAAACGAAACCGAACTCGGCGGCGTAAAGGAAATATCTTTTATGGTTGAGGGTCACGGCGCTTATTCCCGTTTTAAGTTTGAAAGCGGCGTACACCGTGTTCAGCGTGTTCCCGAAACGGAAACTCAAGGACGTATTCACACCTCGGCTGTTACGGTAGCCGTTCTTCCGGAAGCGGAGGACGTTGAGGTTGAAATAAATCCGGCAGACCTTGAAATAGACACCTATCGAAGCGGCGGAGCCGGCGGTCAGCACGTAAACAAGACCGATTCCGCAATCCGAATTACTCACAAGCCGACAGGGGTTGTTGTGGAATGTCAGGACGAGAGAAGCCAGTTCAAAAACAGGGACAAGGCAATGAAAATGCTAAAAACCAAGCTTCTCGATATGGAACGGGAGAAACAGCAGAACGCAATAGCCTCCGAACGACGCAGCCAGGTCGGTTCGGGCGACAGAAGCGAAAGAATACGCACGTACAACTATCCTCAAGGACGTCTTACAGACCACAGAATAAATCTTACCCTGTATTCGCTCGAAAATATTCTTGACGGAGATCTTGATGACGTCATTGATGCGTTAATAACCGCTGACAGAGCGGAAAAACTGCAAAACTCCTCATTTTAAGCAAATTCAAGCAATTTGAAGCGTCCCAAGACGGAAAAGCAAGCCATTCACCGGTTTTCTCCGTGCGGGACGCTTTATCTAAGGACATGATTGATTATGATATTGGAAAAAACCAAGGTTCTCAAAGTATCAAAATCGGCTGACACCAAAAAAGATTTACAAAATCTGTCTTTTGCCGCTGAAATAATAAAAAAAAGCGGGCTTGTCGTATTTCCGACGGAAACGGTTTACGGACTCGGTGCAAACGCTCTTGACGAAAAAGCGGTCAGAAAGATATACGAAGCAAAAGGGCGTCCTCAGAATAATCCGTTAATCATTCATCTTGCAAAAAGCGATGATATTGATTTATACTGCGAAACCGAAAAAATCGCGGGATTAGACGCTCTTAAGGCTCTCATGCCTGCGCCTCTTACCGTGATACTGCCGGCAAAGCCTGTCATACCGTCCGTTATAACAGCCGGACTTCCGAATGTTGCGGCGAGGGTTCCCATGAGTGCTGCGGCAAGGAAGCTGATTGAGCTGTCGGGTGTTCCTATCGCGGCTCCGTCGGCTAACCTTTCCGGAAAGCCAAGCCCTACCTGCGCAAAACATGTTCTTGAGGACATGGACGGCAGAGCCGATGTAATTATTGACGGCGGAGATTGTGAGGTAGGAGTGGAATCCACCATAATAACTCTTTGTGAAGAAGTTCCGACGCTATTACGTCCCGGCGGAATTACGTTTGAGAAGCTGTGCTCCCTTTTGGGAGAAGTACACATGTCGCACGCAGTGCTTGAAAGCTTAAAGCCGGGCGAGCAGGTTCTCTCCCCCGGTATGATGTACCGTCACTATGCTCCGGACAGACCGGTTGAACTTGTAAAAGGCAACAGAATGAAGTGTGTGGATTACATAAACACCCGTTCAAGCAAAGAGGCCTGCGCAGTTATATGTTACGACGAGCAGGCGCCGCTGTTAAAATGTAAATATGTCCTGACTGCCGGAAGCGAAAAAGACAATCAGGCGTATGCCTCAAAACTTTTTTCCATGCTAAGAGACACAAATTCACTTGACGTTTCTTATATATTTGCTTTCCTTCCTGCGGATACTACGGGAATTTCTCTTGCGATTTACAACCGGCTTCTCAGAGCCGCAGGCTTTAACGTCAAAACCTTTGATGACTGATTTTAACAAAAAACACACGTCTGAAATCCGGTAATTCCAGGCGTGTTATTTTTTTAAATAACGAAAAATACATAATAATTGTTAAAAAATACATTTAAACATTTTTTCCTTTATGGTACTATCATCTTATGGATATAATGTTAAAAATTCCATGAACATATATTTTTCGGAGGTAAAAGACATGTCAAGCTATGTTACAAGAAAAACACCGGGCGATACAAGCTGGTTTGTTCACGACAGATTCGGTATGTTTATTCATTTCGGCACATACGCTCTCGCGGCGCGTCACGAATGGGTAAAGCGCAACGAAAGCATATCCGAGGAAAAGTACAACAAATATTTTGAATACTTCAACCCCGACCTGTTTGATGCAAAGGAATGGGCAAGAAAAGCCAAAGAAGCCGGCATGAAATATGCCGTACTCACTACAAAGCACCACGAAGGCTTCTGCCTGTTTGACAGTGCATATACTGACTACAAGGCTACAAACACGCCCTTCGGACGTGACATAGTCAAAGAGTACGCCGACGCTTTCCGTGCAGAGGGACTGCATGTCGGTTTCTATTACTCACTTATTGACTGGCATCATCCGGAATTTCCGATTGACGCAATGCATCCCCGCCGTCACGATCCCGACGCTGAACAGTTAGACAAGGGCCGTGACATGAAAAAATATGCTGAGTACATGCGCAATCAGGTAAGAGAATTACTTACAAATTACGGAAAAATAGATATTCTTTGGTTTGACTTCTCATATTCTGCCCCTGACCCAAGAGAAGTTAAGCCGTGGATGCAATTCGGCGGTGCAAAGAGCAAGGATCAGTGGGAATCCGAAGAGCTCATTGCTCTTGCACGTTCGCTCCAGCCGGGAATAATAATAGACAACCGTGCCGATATCGAACAGGATCTTTGGACACCAGAGCAGTATCAGCTGCTTTCGTGGCCGAGACACGGCGAAACCGGCGAGTATCTTACCTGGGAAGCCTGCCAGACTTTCTCCGGTTCATGGGGATACTACCGAGACGAAATGAGCTGGAAATCTCCGCAGATGCTTATTGAAATGCTCATCAACACCGTTTGTCTCGGCGGAAATCTGCTTATGAACGTTGGGCCCACTGCCAGGGGATGTTTTGACTACCGTGCAGATGAAGCGCTTAAGGCTTATGCCGACTGGATGAAATACAATTCCCGTTCAATTTACGGCTGCACCATGGCAGAACCTGAATTTAAGGCTCCCAGAGGCTGCCGCCTTACTCAGAGTCAGGACGGAAAGAGGTTATATATTCACCTTATGGAGTATCCGTACACCTTCCTTGAGTGCCCGGGATTTGCCGGAAAAATTGACTACGCTCAATTTCTGCATGACGGAAGTGAGATACTGTTCCATGACGGCCATGTTGAACATTACAGCGAAGGCATGAGTCAAGACACAAGTATCGCCTTTTTGAGAATTCCGGTCGTAAAGCCGAACGTACTTGTGCCGGTTATTGAACTGTTCTTAAAATAATACGGAAAGATTTCTTTCTGCGGCGGAGTTGACGCACAGAATCTGCTGGTAAACGGAAGCAGTGAAGATGTAAAAAAAGATGTACTTCGTCTGAAAAATCTTTTCCCGACAGGTCTTGTTATTTCACCAAGTCATGAGGCTATTCTCCCCGACATACCGCCTGCAAACATTGAGGCTTTGTTTATCTCTGTTAAAAACTGAAAAAGAAAACAGCGAGATTTTAGATTTGTTCGAGAATCTCGCTGTAATTTACTCATAACATCTTAACTTAAACTTAACTTTTTATCAGAATCTCTCCTGACGTTGGCGGGAAATATTTATAATTCCCTCGGGAAGCACAGGAATGTTATCAAGAGAACGGCCAGTTCCTATAACAACGCAGGTTGTCGGATTTTCTGCGATATATGTTTTTATTCCGCAAGCCCTCTCAATAAGCCTGTCCATACCATATATCAAACTGCCGCCGCCCGTCATGACAATTCCGTTTGCGGCTACATCTCCGACCAACTCCGGCGGCGTTCTCTCAAGCACGTGGCAGACTGCGTCGGCAACCGCCTTTGCAACCGGCGTTACAGCTTCTCTGACCTCGTCCGAGTTAACGCTTATCATTTTAGGCAGTCCCTCTTTCAGGCACCTACCCTTTACGTTCATGAAGTACTGATTATCAAACGGCCATGCGCCGCCTATTTTTTTCTTTATTTCCTCGGCAGTCACTTCTCCTATAAGCACGTTATGCTTATGGCGTATATATTTTATTATCGCCTCGTCTATCTTATTTCCGGCAGCTTTTACCGACTCCGACACTACTATCGATCCGAGAGATATTACGGCGATATCCGTTGTTCCGCCGCCAATATCTATAACCATATGTCCCTGCGGCTTGGATATGTCAATTCCTGCTCCTATTGCGGCCGCAATCGGTTCTTCTATGAGATACGTTTTTTTGGCTCCTGCCGCAATGGTTGCGTCATATACGGCGCGCTCCTCAACTTCGGTAATTCCACTGGGAACGCAGACCATAACACGTGGCTTGAATATACTCGCCCCCACGGCTTTTCTTATGCAAAACCTTAACATTTTGAGTGTTACGTCATACTGAGAAATAACGCCGTCCTGAAGCGGATGAACGGCAAGTATATTTCCGGGCGTTCTTCCCAACATAAGTTCTGCTTCTTTTCCTACTTTAAGAACCTTACCGGACGTCTTATCAATGGCAACTACAGACGGTTCTTCCAAAACCACGCCTTTACCCTTGACATACACAAGCACGCTCGCCGTTCCTAAATCTATTGCAATATCATTCATGTTTTTTCTCCCAATGTTACGTCTTTGGTATTATCTTTACCGATATAAATGCTTATAGGGGCTTTACAAGCGAATCCGTGGCATCAAATGGCATTAATTACTGCTAAGATCAACACGATTTCTTATTTCTCCGGTTGAAAACGCCTTTATATTTCTGCATACCTCGTCAATAAGTCTAACTCTTGCTTCATATGCTCCCCACGCCATGTGCGGAGTAAAAATGACGTTTTCCATTCCGCAAAGCCGTTGAAACGGAGAATCATGGCTCATCGGTTCACTGGAATACACATCGCACCCGAATCCCCCGAGTATACCTTTTTCAACTGCCTGCGCAACGTCCTCTTCGACTGTTACCGCACCTCGTGCCACGTTGACAAGGACAAGTCCCTTTTTAGCTTTTTCAAGGACATGAGAGTTTATGCTGCCTGCCGTTTGCTCGTTTAACGGAGTATGGACAGAAACTATGTCGCTTTTCTCAAAAAGCTCGTCTATGCTGACGCACTTAACGTCCTTTACCGGCGTTCTTTTGCACACTAAAATATTACAGCCGAGACTCTGAGCGACCTTTGCGACTTTCTTGCCGATATTGCCGAATCCGTATATTCCCCACGTCTTTCCGGCAAGTTCGTAAAAAACCGGCTCAAGACAATTGTGAATACCGCTCTCAGTATACTTTCCGCTCTTGCAATAGGCATCATACGTATTCAACCGGCAGCAAAGAGACAGCGCCATTCCTACTGTCAGCTGCGCAACGGAATCCGTCGAATAATCCTTTACGTTGCACACCGCAATATTTCTGCTTCGTGCATACTCCATATCAACATTATCATAGCCTGTCGCCGTTATGCATATCAGTTTTAAATTTTCCGCACCGGCAAGGACTTCTCTATTAAGTTTGCATTTATTTGTTATGACAACCTGAGCCTTTGCAATACGCAAGCCTGTTTCTTCATTTGGAGTTTTATCATAAATTTCCGTTTCTCCAAGGTTTTTTATACAGTCAAGGTCTATATCTTTGCCTATTGTCTTTGCGTCGAGAAATACGATTTTCACTCTGTCTCTCCCTTTTTTTATTAATTCTATCACATGCTCTCACAAAAGTCAACACGCCGCTTTTAAAGTTTGATTTCATTTTTTCTATCAAAATTTCACTATTTTCTATTTACAAAAATCTGCTGTTATTGTATAATTAGCGTGAATATATGTGAAATAATCTATCAGAAGGAGTTTACTAATGGCTAAATACATTCTAAGCGCTTTTGCTGACGAGGTTTCACCGGTATTTAAAAATCAGCTCGAATACCTGACTTCCAGAGAAATTAAATTTATTGAACCGAGAAATATTGACGGAACGAACGTTTCTTCTTTAACACCGGAACAGGCTTCCGATGCAAAGAAGCTTCTTGATTCTTACGGAATCGGCGTATCTTCAATCGGTTCTCCCGTCGGCAAGATAAGTGTTGACGACGATTTCGCCGAACACTTGAAGCTTTTTGAAAACACTTTGGACGTTGCAAGAACCTTTGAAGCTAAAAACATACGCATGTTCAGTTTCTTCTACCCCGAAAACACTTTGACCACAGCTCACAGGGATGCGGTCATGGCACGTCTTGAAATACTTTGGGAGATGGCTGACAAAAAAGGCATTACTCTTTGCCATGAAAATGAAAAATCAATTTACGGCGAAACTCCCGAAAGCTGTTTAGACATCATGAAGCACTTCAACGGCAAAATCAAAAGCGTCTTTGATATGGGTAACTTTGCTTTCTGCAAACAGGATCCATTAAAAGGCTATGACGCTCTTGAGCCGTACATAGAATACATACACATCAAGGACGCATTCTACGACACACGTATAGTGCCTGCAGGAAACGGCGACGGCAAGGTTTACGAAATTCTTGACCGATTCGACAAGTATACAGATAGGGACGTATTCCTTACGCTTGAGCCTCACCTTACAGTTTTCAGCGGCTTGGAAAAATTATCCAACCTGAACGATATTACCGTCGGCAATGCGTACGAAACTCCCGAGGCCGCTTTTGACGCGGCAATTACCGCACTCAAGACCATCTTAGACAAAATAGGCAAGTAATTCTAATACAGAAAGGATTTTTGTTATGAGTAAGACTCTTAAGATGCTCGCAATCGACCTTGGCGCTTCAAGCGGAAGAGGTATTGTGGGTAAGTTTGACGGAAGCAAAATAACCTTAGAAGAAACTCACCGCTTTACTAACGACCCGGTTAATATTCACGGCTCCCTTTACTGGGACACTCTTAAACTCTTTACCGAGATTAAACACGCTATTTCAAATTGTTTTCTTTCGGAAAACAAGGATATCAAGAGTATTTCAATTGACACCTGGGGCGTTGACTACGGTTTGCTCGACTATCAGGGACAGCTTATCGGGAACCCGTATAACTACCGTGATCCCAGGCTTACCCAAGAGCTTATGGATGAGCTGTTTTCGATTATCCCAAAAGAGGATCTTTACCGTATTACCGGAACACAGTTCCTCAACATAAATACTCTTTATCAGCTCTTCTCTTTTGTTAAAGATCCGTATAAGTTCAAGAACGCTAAAGACCTGCTCTTTATACCCGATCTTTTGAAGTATTTCCTCACCGGTACAAAGCAGACTGAATACACCATCGCTTCCACCTCCCAGCTTCTTGACGCTAAGGAAAGAAACTGGTCCTGGGAGATTATCGACAAACTCGGTCTTCCGAAAGAAATGTTCGGCGAAATTGTTCAGCCGGGTACATCTGCCGGCAAGCTTCTGCCTCACGTGCTTGATGAAGTTGGAAATGTGGACGCTGAGGTTATTGCGTGCGCAAGCCACGACACCGCATCAGCTGTAGTTGCAGTTCCTGCAAAGGATGACGATTTTGTTTACATTTCAAGCGGTACCTGGTCGCTTATGGGTAAAGAAATTCCCGAACCGCTCACCGGAGATCTGCCGTACAAGTACAATATTACAAACGAGGGCGCGACAGACAGAAAGATTCGTTTCTTGAAGAATATTATGGGTCTGTGGATTGAACAGGAAAGCAGACGCCAGTGGGCTCGTGAGGGCGAAAAGATTTCCTTTGACGCACTTTCAGATATGGCTATGGCGTCAAAGCCGCTTGCATGCTTCATAAATCCCGACGACCTCGTATTCCAGACTCCCGGCAACATGCCGAAACGCATTGCTGAGTTCTGCAAGAAGACCGGTCAGCACGTTCCGGAAACCAAGGGCGAAATAGTAAGATGTATTTTTGACAGCCTTGCTATGTGTTACCGCAGCACAGCCGAAAAGATCGACGAGATCACCGGTCACCGTGCTCCCTTCATAAACATTGTCGGAGGCGGTACAAAGGAAGTTCCTCTCTGCAAACTTACCGCTGACGCATGCGGACGTCCGGTTTACACCGGTCCTGTTGAGGCAACCGCTCTCGGAAATATCGCTGTTCAGGCAATTGCAGCCGGAGAAATCAAAGACGTAAAGCAAGCAAGAGAAGTTATTGCAAACTCTTTTGAAATTTCCTACTTTGAACCGCATGACACTGCAATGTGGGATGAAGGTTACGAAAGATTCAAGAAAATTGTCGAAATGACAAAGTAATTTTGCTTACAAACAAATAACATATATCTCAGGAGGTACACAAAAATGAATTCGAGATACGAATCCGCAAAGGCGATATATGCGTCTTACGGTGTTGACACCGACAAGGTGATTGAAAAACTGAAAACAATCCCTGTTTCCATGCACTGCTGGCAGGGAGATGACGTAATAGGCTTTGACCACGACGGTCCTTTGACCGGAGGTATTCAGACCACCGGTAACTATCCCGGAAAAGCCACCAATCCCGAACAGCTTCTTGCTGACATGGACAAGGCAATGTCTCTTGTTCCCGGAAAGAAAAAGCTCAATGTACACGCTTGCTACGCAATATTCGAAAAAGGCGAATTTGCTGACCGTGACGCTCTTGAGCCCAAGCACTTCAAAAAATGGGTAGACTTTGCCAAGGAAAGAGGTTTAGGTATTGACTTTAACCCGACTTTCTTCTCTCACCCCAAGGTAAAAGACGGTCTCACTCTCTCAAGCCCGGATGCAGAAACAAGAAAATTCTGGATTAACCACGGCAAGGCATGCATACGCATTTCCGAGTATTTTGCAAAAGAAACCGGCGTACCCTGCGTAATGAACATATGGACCGGCGATGGATACAAGGACATTCCCGCAGACAGAATGGGACCGAGAATGCGTTATAAGGAGTCAATCGAGGAAATCCTTTCCGAGCCGTTTGACAAGAATCTTGTAAAGCCATGTGTTGAATCCAAAGTATTCGGTATCGGCGTTGAATCCTTTACCGCAGGTTCGGCGGAATTCACCCTCACATTTGCCGCAACTCATGACGGCTGTCTGCCTCTCATGGACAACGGTCACTATCATCCGACGGAAGTTGTATCTGATAAAATCCCGGCACTTCTCTGCTTCTTCCCGGAAATTGCGCTTCATATAACAAGAGGCGTTCGCTGGGACAGCGACCATGTTCTTTTGTTTGATGACGAAACAAAGGAAATCGCAAAGGAAATTGTCAGAAACGACGCTCTCGACCGTGTTTACATGGCTCTTGACTACTTTGACGCAAGCATTAACCGTATTGCGGCATGGGCAATAGGTCTCAGGAGCTGGCAGAAGGCTCTGCTTTCCGCAATGTGTACGCCTAACGCTGCTCTCAAGGCTCTTCAGGATGAAAACCGTCTTACCGAGCTTATGATGATGCAGGAAGAGATCAAGACTCTTCCTTTCGGAGATATTTGGGCTGAGTACTGCGAAAGATGCGGAGTTGCCGGCGACAAATCTTGGTTTGACGAAGTAACCAAGTATGAGAAAGAGGTTCTTTCCAAGAGATAATCCGGTGTAACAAATCGGCTTATAAGCTTTTCAAAGCAATCATTAAACTTAACGGCTGCGGCTTTATGCTGCAGCCGTTTTTGTATTTCTGATTATTTTCAAATATCAAATCAATCACTTGATTTTTACCTTTGTTTTACTTATATTTTACACAATTTATGCATTATTTATATATGTACTCATATTTATCTTATACATTTGTATATATCGCCGTGTTTATTAACATTTTATTTACATTAAACAGGGATAATTGTATATAGATGCAAAGTATAATTTAACATTATCATACAAGGAGGAAAATATGACTGAAATAGTAAGCGAATTTTTACTGCAATTTGAAATTATCGGAAGATGTATACTTTCTTCCATATGCGGAGCTTTAATCGGCATTGAAAGGAAGAACAGGCTTAAAGAGGCAGGAATCAGAACACATCTCATTGTTGCATTAGGGTCAGCACTGATGATGGCAGTTTCAAAATACGGTTTTTTTGACGTACTTGAGTATGCAACAAAAACTCTTGATGTAGAAATAAAGCTTGATCCTTCCCGTGTCGCTTCAAGTATTATAACGGGAATAGGATTCCTCGGCGCAGGAACAATATTTATCAGGAAACAAATAATTAACGGCCTGACAACTGCGGCAGGGCTATGGGCAACTGCCGGAATAGGAATGACAATAGGTGCCGGAATGTATATAGTAGGTGTTGCTATAACCTTATTTCAATTTGTTGCGCAAATAGTTCTGCATAAAAATCTAAAGCTTCTTCGCTCACCCTCTTCAGACATGATTATGCTGCGTGCTGACAATTCTTTTGACATTGTTAAGAAAGTAAACGCGGCTTTTAAAGAACATAGTGTTGAGATACACTCCATTAAATATGACAGACTGGATGATAAAACCGTTGAAATCGAATGTTTTGTCAAACTGCCGAAAAACTATACGATTAACATGGCGGCTGAAGACCTAAGCTCTTGCGAGTTTATAAAAGGTGTTGAAACTTAAGTCTTTTGCTCTGTCTGTGAATTTTCATCTCTGATTTACCAAACAAGCAGTTGCTTCAAATGAATTTTTTTGCACTTTAATGTTTCGCAACAGTATTGTATCGCCGAAAACGATATAATACTGTTGCTTTTTATATACGGTCTTTTAGGATATATAAACAAAAAATAATAATATTGACAAGTATCTTCTATCTTGATAAAATATATAAAAAGGAGGATGTGACAAAATGCTTATAAAAAAATCAAAAACTATTCTGATTTTAGCTTTCACTTTGATTATCTTTGTATGTTTTTCTCTGGCGGCAACTGCTATTGAGGCGCCGTATGAAAACGTATCAATCGGTGACGTTATCGTATTGAGTGTGGGAATTTACAGTGAAAGCATCGGTGATGACACTTCTCCCGTTTTCGACTCACAAACGCAGAATTACTCAGAGTTTCTCGAATACGCAGAACAGCACGGCTTGGTCGAGCCCGGAAAATACAGCTCTCTCGACGCCGGCGCAACAAGGCTTGACGCTGTTGTTATTCTCTATCCGGCTCTTTCTGAAAACCAATACACCATAATCAACAACGATTTCACGATACCGGACATGTCCCCTGCTCAGCCTTATTACGATTATGTGTATTCATTCTATCAGTCCGGCATTTTTGTAGGAAGTCCCGGCGCATATTTCCAGCCAAATCAGCCTATTACTCAAAGCGAGCTGCAATCTATCTGTCAGCGCATGGCACTGCCCGAAACCAGACTTAGCACAGTTTCTCAAGACACAACAGTTGTTAAGCAAGCATATCGCCTTGCGATAACTCATTCCATGGACAACTCAAAAGAAGGTATTCAATCGGGATGGGAAATTGACAATCGTGCCGGTAACCTGAAGCTCGCACTTGGCGGAAACAGCGTTCTTACCGACATCATGACTGATGAAAAATCCCGTATGATACGCTATTTCAACGAGATAACCGATGAAAAAATTGAAATACGAGCAAGACTTACTTACTCTTATAATTTTAACGGAAATGTAATAGAACTGTGCGACGAGACAGGCTCCCCGGCTTACCGCCTTGTCAACAGCAACGGTGCATTTTGTATTCAAAATGCCAACGGCTCTCTTACTCCGATATATACGCCACCTGCCAACACTACGACATTCAATTTCAGAATAACGGTAGATCTTGAAAAAGGTACCGGCACAACTGCCATTAACAATGTTTCATACGGTACATATCCTTTGTTGGGTGACACTGTAAAATACTTTGCGTACTCAACATCTGACGAAACACGTAATATTACTAACATCGGCGCTTCTTACATGTACGCAAATTATGCTGTATACGAAAACCTCGACTTGACAACCGGAATTCCTTACGAAACGCAATACAGCGGAAATGTATCGAATTCCTCCGGAAGTTTTTTGATGTCCTCCGCATCTCAGCTCTCATGGTCTTTTGAGGCCTTAAATTCAGAAGCAGTTTTCAGCTTTAACACATATCTTCCGAGCAATGCCGGAAACGTCAGTTACTCTCTCCGCTCGGGAAACAGCGATGTTGTGACCATAACTGCAAACAACGGATATTTTTATGCTAACGGCGTACAGCTTAAAGAATTCTCCGACAAGCTGTGGTACAAGATGCGTATCGAGGCAAATCCGGTTACACAGACTGCCGATATAAAAATCAATGCGAAAGTTGTTGCCACCGTTCCCTTTTTATGCACTGCTTTGACATTTGATAATATAAGCTTTTCAAACGACGGCACTGCGCAAATCAAGTTAGACGACATTCAGGTTTACAATCTGTATGACTACTATGTTCCGGCACCTGTTATTCCCGAAGGGGCTGATGACTACACAATCGGTCTTAATGTGTGCTCACTTTGGGTAAACGGCGACCACTGGGGCTGGGCAACTGTTTCCCCGTATGATGATATGCGTCCTGTACTCGGATACTACGACGAGGGTATCCCGGAGGTTGCCGACTGGGAAAACAAGTTTATGGCTGAACACGGAATAGACTTTCAGGCTTTCTGCTGGTATGCCAACGAAACCAACGCTCCCATGAAAACTACAAGACTTTCAGATCAGCTCGATGAAGGATATCTGCACTCAAAATACGGTGATACAGTAAAATTCTGCTTGCTTTGGGAGGCTGCCAACGCTTCAAGACCGGCTAACAGCGAAGCTTTCAGAAATTATTACGTTCCGTACTGGATTGAAAACTATTTCAGCGATCCTCGCTATATGACTATTGACAACAAGCTTGTGTTCAGTATTTTCGGAGTTGACAATCTGATAAGTCAATTCGGTACTTCCCTCAAAAACGAGTTTGATTATATGCGTGAGGAAGTTAAAAAGTTAGGCTTTGACGGAATGATAATAACTGCCTCTCACACTGGAAGAAACGACCTTGCGGCTTACGGATTTGACGCATGGCAGGCTTATAACTGGGGTACAAGCGGATACTCAGTTAACACCAACATCAATAATATGAACAGTGTTCGTGTAAGCAAAGACGTTTATACAATTCCAACAGTCAGCGTCGGTTTCAACAGTATTCCGTGGCACGGCGAACGTTACCCTCTCATGAGTGTAGAAGATTACAGAACCGTTCACGAATACGTAAGAGATGTTTACCTTCCTACATACTCAAATGAAAATGATTGGACTCACAATCTGCTGTGGCTATCCACCTGGAACGAGTACGGCGAGGGAACATATATAATGCCGGCTGAAGATCTGAACGGCTTCGGATATCTGGATGTGCTGCGTTCGGTTTATACGGATGCATCAGGAACTCATACAGATGCCGTCCCCACCGAAGAACAAAAGAGCCATTTTAATCATCTGTATCCGCAGGACAGAAGAATTCTCCGGGCTTACGGAAACTACATTCCTCTTCCCGACAATGAGTACGACGACACTCCCGTGACATATGATTTCACAGTCGCTAACAATTATTCAAATTACATTTCGCTTTCCAACATGGGAGGATTCGTGAGAACGAATGAAAACGGAACAACCTTCCGTACACATTCCACAAATCCAGATGCAATTTTAGTTCTCAAGAGCTCTCTCTATTCCGGATTTACCTGTGATCAGATTGCTTCAATCAAGGTGGTAGCAAGCGGAATTCCCGAAGGACAGCGCATGCAGCTCTTCTATCAGACTGACGCTGCGCCGGCATTAAGCGAAGAGAACTCGATCAGCATCATTTCAGAATCAACCGCCGAGAGAGAGTATGAGTTTATCGTCGGAGCCAAGCAAGGCTGGTCTGGCAATATCCGATATTTGAGACTCGATCCGTTACAGCTTACAAACACTCAGTTTACCATTAAATCCATAACTATTGTGCCGAGAGTTTATGTCGAACGTCCAAATTTGTATATCAACAACCTAAAGGTGGAAAACGCAATACTTCCGGAATTTGACGATAACGGAACCTGGTACTTCCCCTTCGAACCGGGCAAGAGCTACATCAATTTCCTGTTATATACATACCACGAATGGGATTACGATACCGAAACTCTGACTCTTTACCGCGATGGTAAATGCTTCAAATTCACTGCCGGTTCCGAGTATGCACTTGTTGACGGTGTTCCTGTTCTGATGGACGGTGCCGTTTTCCTTGTTGACAACATTCCGATGCTGCCTATCGAATCTCTTGCCGAAATTCTGGGATTTGAGTGCGTTAAAACAGGTAATGACTATTATTACACAACACCGGAGGAATACATTTTCGAGGAGTACGCTTCGGATACTGCCATCGGCGAATGGAATTTCAACATAATCGGAAGCAGTTCCGGCTGGAGCTCCTATAACACTACTTTCGGGTACGGTGACGGAACGATAATTCTTACTTCAGACAACAATGACCCGATATTCTTCTCTCCGGAAAATCTCAGCCTTGACTGTTCAGAATATTCAAAGATTGAGATACGCTGCCGCTGGAACAACACAGGCGGATACGGCTTCAATATGGGATTTTATTTCATAACGGAAGCTGATCCGAACTGGACACAGGCAAAATCACAGCATCAATCCATGGGAGTGTCCTCAAACGGCGAATTTGTGACGCTTACGTATGACATGAGTCAGAACAGCGCATGGAACGGAACATTAAAGCAGCTCAGATTCGATCCGTTCGACGCTCCCGGAACCGTGGAAATAGACTATATACGTTTTATTGACTAAGACCAGCGCTTTAAAGAAAAAATGCCTGCCGCAAATAATGCGGCAGGTATTTTTAGTTTAAAAGAAAGATGAAATTTGCCGATTTGAATTAAAACGCAATTAATGCTTCATATGGTTTACTGAAAGATATGAAAAATTCTGTATGTTTTGAGATTGTTTTTTATCCGTAAACACAATTTTTTCATTATCCGCGGTTATCTCGGTTTCTGTAATGTTAGCCGCATGGAGCGCCGTAACGTTTGGAGAAACTTCGGATTGTGAAATAATACTGAAATTGTTTATAACAAAATTATCCGCAAGCGACTCAAAAAATACTGCCGGAGTTCCTGATTCGGAGGTAGGGTAACATACCATGTTTTCTATTTTTACATTTTCGATAATACCGCATCCCGCCGGGTATTCGTCTTCCGCAAACAATGGCGTGCGGCAGTATCTCGCGCCGTCAAGATTGATAGCGTAGCATCTGTATCCCCCGTAAACATTCCGGAATGTCAGGTTTCTTATCGGTGAATATACGCTCAAAAGTCTGATAATGGTGTGACAGTTTTCGGCGTAAAGATTTTCAAATACAATATCCTCTACCGCCCCTCTTACCATACCGAGGTTTTCAACTCTTTCCATGCTGTCGTCGGCGTTTATCGCAATGAGGTCGTCATTTGTCTGACCGTATGACAGTGCACGTATGTTTCTTACTATTCCGTGACAAACCTCTCCGTTAAAATGAAGTCCGTCCTGGTTATGACCGGGTACATCGCTTAAGAACGCTATGTTGTCAATATAGAAATTCTCAAGCTTTGCCATACGGATATTATACGTAACGGAATTGGCTACAACCATATCCTTTAAACAGAGTCCTTTTACGCTGCAGAAATTCAAAACCGTTCCCGAGTAGCCGTTTTTGTCAAAAATATCTGGTTTTGCATTTCCTGCGCCTTTATTATTGCCGTCCCATATTCCGCCTTCTATATGAATGTTTACGTTGCCGTTTTCGTGGTCGTCATTGGTGAGCAAAAAATCACCTTTTTGCTTTTTTCTTTCACTGCCCAAATAAATTCTGGCGTTAGGCTCGGCATATATGTAAAAATCGGACGGGATACGGATAGTATGCTCGATCCTGAAACGCCCCTGCGGAATATAAAGTGTTTTTTTATCGTTTTTCGCTTTCAGAACAGCAAGCGCAAATGCCTCAGAAGAATCGGCAACGCCCGTACCGTCAGCGCCGAAATCATATACGTTTACCGTATTTTCAATGTTCATGAAGTTTTTATTCATAAAGCTTCTCCTCTTTCAAAACATCGAGATTTATATATTTCAGCTCATATTCGTTTTTCTTATTTCCGTTCACAGGATAATCCGCATAAACCGCTCTGTTTTGTGAATACAGTATACACAATGCCCGCTTGGTATTTGGCTGCGGCGCAGTTTCAGGGCGTAAAGAAAGCAGATAAGTTATTCTTGCAAGCCTTTTGTCGGCTATTTTAAGGCACTCGGGGAGTCTGCCGGATGAGTTCGAGGCAAGCCTGTCACAGCACATCAAATCTCTTACCTGCGCACGGTCTATCCCGTCAAACGAGCAGAAATACTCGAGTACAAGCCCTGTATATTCGTCAAGCGGCATGGATTCTTTTTTCCCGAACCCGAGGAACAATTCAAACGGACTTATCCCTGTTTTTTCGAGAACATATTTAAGGCTGAGTTTAAACCGTCCTGAATTGCTTATTTTTTCGCAGGCGTCCTCTGCTTCTTTTAAAAAACGCATTTCATTTTCACTAATCCATTTAGTCGAGCGCACTTCGTACGGAGGTTCTTGTGAAAACACAAAACCGTAATCCTTTATTTTTTCACGCAGAGCGCTTCCGTAAATAAGCTTTAAAAAACCGAGCTGGAGCTTATGAGCTCCTATCGAATAGGCTTCATCAAAGCTTTTTTTGAAACTTTCAAAGTCTTCATACGGAAGACCTGCTATCAAATCAATATGCGTATGTATGTTTCCTTTTTGGGCAATACGTCTGACGTTTAAGGCGATTTTTTCAGTATCTGTTTTGCGCATAACACTGCAAAGCGTTTCCTCATTAAAGCTCTGAAGACCTGCCTCAATCTGAAAAAGCCCTGCCGGAGCGGATTCAAGCAGTCTTATCGTGCTTTCTTTTAGGATATCCGCCGCAACTTCGAAATGAAAGCATATATCGTGCGGCATAGTATGGCGGTTTTCAAGGATAAACGATATTATCTGCTCTGCTCTGTTACTGTCGGCGTTAAAAGTCCTGTCGACAAATTTAACTGTTTTAGCTCCGCTTGAGGCAAGAGTAAGTATGGATTTTTTGACGTACTCCATATCGAAATACCGAACCGACCTTTGTGAACCAGACAGGCAGAAAGCGCAGGAAAACGGACAGCCGCGCGACGATTCGATATAAGCGATTCGTCCATTTAGCGCGGAAGTGTATTCGTCTGTATACGGACTTTCAAGTTCTGTCAGATTTCTTTCGTAATACGGAACGCTAAGCACGGTTTCGCCGTTATCATTATAACAGATACCGAGATCTTCCGGAACGGATATTCCGAGAGCTATGGCGTCAAACAGCGCAGACATTGCCTTTTCCCCGTCGCCGCACTGCACGTAGTCTGCAATTCCGTTTTTAAGATAATAAGCCGGATTGAAGCTTACCTCGGGACCTCCGAGGATTATGACTGCTTGAGGATTATTGGTTTTTATATGTTCACATAGCGGCACAACTGTCTGTATATTCCAAATATAACATGAAAAGGCATACACGTCCGGCGTCTTTTCGGTTATTTCATGAAACAGCGTTTCAGGCTTACTATTGACATTGTTTTCGTATATCTCACACAGCGCGTTTTGACAGTGACTGTCAGCGTACGCTTTAATATACCTTACCGCCGTATTTGTGTGTACATACTGAGAGTTAAGTGCGCACAAAAGGACTTTTATCTTATTTGTCGAATTATTTGTTGAATTCATTCATAACCCCTTCCGGCAAAGAGCGCAAGTATTTACAGCGTACTCCGGGTACACATACAGAAAGAGGCTGTGCCCAAAAACTTGTCACAGCCTCTGTATTCGGCTTGAGCGCAAACCGGCTCAATAGTTTTCAGCGCGAACCTCGAAGTAGCTTCTCGGATGAGCGCATACAGGACAAACCTCGGGAGCTTTCTTTCCTATAACAAGGTGTCCGCAGTTGCGGCATTCCCACATGGTTTCCTCAGCTTTTTCAAACACTTTCTGCATCTCAACATTGGAAAGAAGAGCAAGATAGCGCTCCTCATGGCTTTTTTCAATTGCGGCAACCATTCTGAATTTTGCTGCAAGCTCGGTAAAGCCCTCTTCCTCTGCGTCCTTAGCGAAAGAAGCGTACATATCAGTCCACTCATAGTTTTCGCCTTCAGCAGCTGCTTTGAGATTTTCAGCAGTATCTGCAAGTTCTCCAAGTGCCTTGAACCACATTTTTGCGTGTTCCTTTTCGTTATCGGCGGTTTTCTGGAAAATTGCAGAAATCTGCTCATATCCTTCTTTTTTCGCTACACTTGCGAAATATGTGTACTTATTTCTCGCCATGCTTTCGCCGGCAAAAGCCTCTCTCAAATTTTTTTCGGTTTTTGTTCCCTTAAGCTGCATAACTTCACATTCCTTTCAAAAAAAATATTTTCATATGTTTCATATGATTTAACTGAATAAATTTCACAGATCTTTCTCGGTAAGCTGTGAGTAACTGTCTGTAACTCCATAGCAATATCTTTTCACGCCGATATAATTGTCAGACGCAACTATGTAGTGATCAATAAATCGTATCTCAAGCGAACGAAGCAGCTCGTCCGTTTCAAGAGTTATATTCTTATCCTGAAAAGACGGAAGCAAAACACCGCTCGGATGATTATGAGCAAGAGCTGCTGAAACTGCCGACGCTGATACTGAACTTGCTATTATCTTTTTCATTTTGACGGGAGCAACATCCGCAGTACCTTCTGATATTACTACTTTTCGGTCTATTCTTCCCTTTTTATCAAACAATATCAGCACACATTTTTCAACGTCGCACCCTGCAAACAATTTCACGAAGTATTCTCCGATTTCTTCAAATGTGCCAAACACCTTATCCTTGGCACTCGCTGTATTCAGTCTTGAATGCAGCTCAAAAACCGTTTTCAGCAAGACTGCCGAATATTCACCTATTCCGGGTACAGACACCAATTCCGTCTCCGAGGCACGGAACAATTTATCTATGGAACCGAAGTGATCGATCAGTGCATGCGCCAAAGCGTTAGTATCTTTTCTCGGAATTGAGTAGTACAACAAAACCTCTAAGAGCTCATGGTCACACAAGTTTTCTGAACCTGAACTTATTATTCGCTCACGCATTCTTGAACGATGCATCTTATGTGTTTCATTTCTATTTGGCATAAACGCACCTCTGTTCCCTTCTTCATGTTAATTCTAACATCAATCACGCAAAAAGTCAACATACAGCTTTTTCCTTTTAACCATTCTTAATATAATTTTACATAAATTTCCTCGAATATTTTAAAACCTTGTAAACAATGAAATAAAATACGCATTTCCTATTGAAGAGCAAAAAAAAATGTGCTAAAATACACTAAAATACGATTATATTTGCTTAAGAGGGGGAGTTATATTGAAAAAGAAACCATTAACTGTCGGGACAGTCATTTTGATAACGGCTGTTTTATTATGTTCCTTCTCGCTGTCTCTCGTATCTTTTTCCGATAGCAGTGATCCGCTTGTCACTTTGAGCTATCTTACGGATATCATTCTTCCGCAATTCAAAAAGGATGTGCTTATGGAGGTTGCAAAGCAATCTCAAACCGCTTCTGACACGTCGGAACAGCTTCCGGATGACGGAACGGGCGATAATACATACGACGATGATGCCAATCAGTCTGAATCTGAACCGCTGTCGTCAAGCTATACTCTTTTGGAGCTTGAAAACGGTACATGTCTATATGCCGAGTCAGTACTTGAGATAATTGTACGCCCCGGCAGTGATGTGCAGGTTATTTCACCGTTTGACGCACAGGGAATTGCGGATATTACAAACTCAACCGAATATCTTGACGGCGACACTGTTACTATCAATTCCTACTGCATCATCCCGCGTGGCGGAGACGGCAGAGGTATAGAAGTTTTGAATGATAAATCATATATTCTTGTAAGGGGTGAATACAGCATTGGCTAAGATTAACGAAAAAAAGGCAAAAACTGATATCAAGAAATGGGGAGTACGTATCCTTGTGGTTCTTCTTGCCGCAACTTTTATCGTTTCCACTTTGATTACGGTTCTTCCTACGCTTTTTATGTAATTACGGTGAATTGAAATGTCATTCTTTTTCTTAAAAAAATGCTCGGCACTGTCAGCGGCGCTTATATTTACTTTAAGCGCCGCTTTTGGCTTTTGCGTGCATGCAAATGCTGATGGCGCAGCTTTAGAAGATAATTCTTCTAATCTCATAAGAGTGGGTATCAATTACTCGCAAACCGCCCTTGATTCCGTGCAAATAAGCGGAGACGGCGGATTTCTGATTCAAGTTCAGGGATACGACGAGGACGCAGCTGCTATTGATGTAAATACACTAAGCCTAACAGTTCAAAACAACACGCTTGTTGCGTCCACTGCTTTCGGAGCCACTGTCGCAGCCGCTGAAACAGGCATTAAAATTTCTGTAAATCCCGCTGATTACGACAGCATTACTCAGATAAACTCAGTCGAATATCGAGGCAGCTTTGAATTTTATCTTGATACAAACAACAAGATTACTGTAATAAACGTGCTCGACATAGAACAGTATTTAAGAGGCGTGCTTCCGAGTGAGGTATATCCCTCCTGGAACATGGAGGCGTTAAAGGCTGCGGCTGTTGCTGCAAGAACCTACGCTTTGAGAAGTGCCGCCGCTTCGTCGCATTCATCAAGCGGTTTTGACGTATGTTCAACGACGCACTGCCAGATGTACAGCGGTGTTGCAAAGGAGTATCCAACAACCTACCAGGCTGTTTTGGAAACTGCCGGACTTGTTGTTAAATACAACGGACAGCTTGCAATGACGCCGTATCATTCGTCTAACGGCGGGTATACGGAGTCTTCTTCCGGAGCATGGGGGTCCGACCAATCCGCATATCCGTATCTTGTAAGTGTTTTCACTCCGTATGAAGACTATCGCGGTGTCCCTAACGGAAAATGGGAGACTGTTATTAAGCCGGACGAGCTTATGGACTACATTCCTGATTCTTACGCTTCCAAGCTGTCCGGAGAAATAACCGATATTGATTTCGACCGAGCCCCTTCAGGATTTAATCACTCTATGACGGTTACAGATGAAAACGGAAAAATGCTTACCGTTTCTACTTCGAGCGCTGTAAGGTCATTTTTCGGCTCTTTGGTAATAAGTCCTAATTTTGCGATAGCACGAACCTATGTTGCCTCTGATGAGGCTGCAACTCCTGCCATAAGCGTTATATCCGCTGACGGTACATACGACCTTACCGGAGTTAATGGTTACACATACATTTCGGCAGACGGAACCGGCACTTTTACCGGCGTGGAAGAAGTTCTCGTGTTTGACGGACAGGGGTACGGACACGGTGTAGGACTCAGCCAGTTTGGCTCCCGCTGTATGGCAGACGCCGGCTTTACCTATACGCAGATTCTTGAATTGTACTTTCCCGGAACAGTTGTTGAGAGCCTCTACCCTGCTGTTGCCGATGATATTCCGGAGCAGTCACAGGAAAACGGCAACGCTGCGTCAGAAAGCGACGTCGGAACTGAAGAAAACAGTGCTGACAATTCCGAAGAAAATTCGTCAGTTTAAGATGCTGAAAAATATGACGCATAGAATAAGAAGCGTAGAAATCATATGCACGAATAACGGCACCGATCCGGACTATAAAATAAAGGTTAGTTTATTTAATTTTACAGTTTAAGTGCGGGAGGCTCTGCTTATGCACATACCGAGTGTGTCAAACACAGCAAATCTGCAAAATATTTTATCTTTTGACGAGGCGCTTTCCAAGGCGCAGGAACCGCAAAAGGAGTATGATTACTCAAAATGGCTGTACGTGCCCTGCGAGTATTCGGAATACAGGTACATACTCGGCACCCGAGGACAAAAGCCTTTGATATGCATAGGCATAAACCCATCGACAGCTGCGCCGGACAATCTTGACAACACTCTCAAGTCTGTTCAGAGAATCGCCTTATGCAACGGATTTGACAGTTTTATAATGTTTAACTTATATCCCCAACGTGCGACCAATCCGGATGACATGGAAAAAAACTGCAACACTTATCTTCACAAAGAAAACTTAGCGGCGTTTGAGTATATTCTGTCATCTCATGCTTCATCTGCGCCGTCGGTATGGGCTGCCTGGGGAGCTATAATCGAGAAAAGGCAGTATCTTTTTGAGTGTGCCCGCGACATGGTAAACGTCGGCAAGCGTTACGGAGCTACTTGGTACACTGCGGGAAAGCGCTCAAAGAGCGGACATCCGCATCATCCGCTGTATTTGCCAAAAGACTCTGTTCTTGATTTATTTGATGTGGAATCTTATATCGATAACTGTATCGGGATTACGGTATGAAGAAAAAATAATGTGAGGTTAACTTAAATAATGTACAAAATAAGCATACAAACCACTAATTTTCTAAACGACAGAGAAGGCTACGATGAAAAGTTTCAAATACTTAAAAATGCCGGATTTGACGCAATAGATTACAACATAAATGCAAATATTTCAATACATGAATTCTTATCCTCACATTCCTGCCCTTTCTTTGATATGGACGAAGATCAAATAATAGCTCATCTCACTCCATTTAAAGCGTCCGCACTCAAAAACGGTCTTTTTTTCGGTCAGATGCACGCTCCGTATCCGCCGTACATTATAGGGAACGACAAGGTAAACAGATATATTTTTGAAACATTTAAAAAGTCTATCCGTGCTGCGGCATTTTTGGAATGTCCGTATGTTGTGATACACCCGATAAACGTTGCCTATTCTCTCGGCGCCGAACGTGAGCACCAATTAAATATGGAAATGTTTACTTCTCTTATTCCTTATGCAAAGGAATACGGAGTAACCGTGTGTCTTGAGAACATGTTTCAGACAACAAAAGGTCATCTTTACGAGGCGGTTTGCGCCGACTTCAACGAGGCGGCGAAATACGTTGATGATCTTAACGAGATAGCAGGAAAAGAGCTTTTCGGCTTTTGTTTCGATTTAGGGCATGCGAATATACTTGGTAAAAATATAAGAAGGTCTTTAGATATACTGGGAAGTCGTGTGAAAGCGCTTCACATTCACGACAACAACACAAACGAAGATCTGCACCTTATGCCGTTTACTTTTGCCGTAAACTGGGGTACAGAACTGACAACAGACTGGACGGGCTTTATAAACGGACTTGCGGACATAGATTACAAAGGGACGATCAGTTTTGAGACTCATCAGGCGTACCATGTTTTTCCAAAGCAAGTACATCCGCAGATGCTTTCTTTAATGGCGGCAATAGGCAGATATTTTTCTGACGAGATTATCAAAGAAAAGCAAAGACGTCAAAGTGCTCCGCAGTCGTGACAATAATACCGACGGACAGCTTTTATATTTTAATTATAAAATATTCTCAGTATCTTCAGTACTTTTGTTTTTTCAAACGATCCGATGCTTTTCTAAAAATAGCCTGCAAAAATTAGTTCTTTACATATTTTTTCAGCAAAGTCATTGACAAAGCTCTGTTTTATATGTATAATTATTTTGTTTGAGATTGTTATTCAAGTTTGGTATCCCTCACTCGGTTTTATAAGAAGTGCGGTATTTGCCTTATTCGTCATTTGTTTTATATACGGAAGCGTATCGAAGTGGTCATAACGGGCCTGACTCGAAATTCTGCGGGGAGTTGTCCGTTTCGTCCAGCCGAAACCTTGTAACCATGCGGGTTTTACCCGGTTCGAAAATTGAATAAGTTTGCTGTTCTTTCCGTCA
>QAKH01000107.1 GCA_003343885.1 Clostridiales bacterium
CTTTCCGCTTGAATTATATCCAGCGGCATATTTAGCGTGAATAACATAAGGTCTTACACTGTTGTCAGAAGCTCTAACGGCTTCGGGTAATGGTTTATACCCAGTCGCCTTTTGTGCCCTGTATTCGACGGTTTTTTGCGTGTCTGTGACTGTTCTGCGCACCCAACCCGTCATCTGTAATACGCCAACAAAACTGTCAGTCGGAGAAGATGTAAAGCCGTCTGTTATGCCCTTGATTTCATGAATAACAGGCTCGAGCGTTATTTCGTTAATAGTATAATTCACGTCAAAACAAGCAAACAGCGGTAAGTCTGCATAATCATCACGGTTTGCGGCTGTGTTGGTAGACGGCTCGCAAACAAGTCCTGCATTGTCGGCAAGTTTTGTTCCGTCCGGTGTATTGCTAACATCAAACAAATAAAACTGTGATGTATACGTTTCATTGACAGTCGTTGCGGCTGATTTAAAAAACTGTTCGGTTAATTCGGTCAGTGTTGCGTTTTCAATGTTGTTTTTCACATAAATGCTGAACGCATTTTTCATACCGTACGCGGAAATCATTAACGGCACGAGCATGTTTGATATTTGCTCGAGTTCCGCTTTGTCGCCGCTGCTCATAAAACCGTCCCTGCCCTTCTTATATACGTCCATATGTATGACGCACAAACTTGTCAAAACTCTTATAGGCTTTTTCAGAATACCTTCCCATGTATAGTTGCTAATCGAGCTGCCGTCTGTTGTGTCAAACACTTGGTCATTGATGTATACAAATCCACCGCCGTCTATTTCGAAAGAAACTTTTACCCGGTCCCCTGCTTCCATAAAGCTTATATCTGCTTGCTCCCACGTTTCCGTGTTTGTTTCAACATAATATTCTCCCGAGGCAGACTGCTTGAATCCAAACTGCGTCAAATCAACCCAGCTGTCCGGCACAGCGTTTTCATGAATGTGAGCTGAATCCGCTTTTTGCGATAAAAGCGCGTCTGTTTCCTCTTTTGTGTATGCCCCTGTCTGTTCTGCTGTTACTTTATGTGGATTGTTTCGCTCTCCTACATGGAAACTTAAGTCCAGCGACGCATTTTCAAAAAGTGCGTCTGTTTCATCCTTGGTATAAGACTGCCCATAATAAAGACTCATTGGTAAGTCATCAAAAAGCTCTATCGAAATATAGCCATTTCCTTCCATAAGATAAACACCGACATTGCCTTTGACAACGCCCTCCCAACAATACCGGTGCGTTTCGTTCGCAATGTTTGCCAACGTAGCATCATTAATGGATATAAAGGTGTTATCGAAAAGCTCACACTTAAGCTTTATATGTCTGCCGTTCAGGTTTATTCGGAAGCTATGCACTTCGTAGGCAGCATGGTCAAGTGAATATAAGCCTTCCGTACTTGAAGGAGGCTCATGCGGATACGTTTCGTTATTAAACGGAAGCATTCCGTATTCACTTAAGTCCAAATATCCGAGGCTGTTTGAGCGAACAATATTTCCGCCTGCACTGAGCTTGTTAAAATTTTCTACAAGTTCTCCTGAAACAAAGCCGAAGTCTACAAGTTTTTGTACATCAATAACATGAATGGTGCTTAGATCGTTGACTGTCATTCTTACAGCGGCTTTAAGTTCGCCTTCCCACTCGAAATTAACTGGCTCCGTGACAGGATCTCCGCCGATGGATACAAGCGAAAAACCTTCATCGTTTATCGTTACACTTGAACCGGTACCGTCAAGGGAGAATTTAAGCTTTATAATGTCTCCGGCAGCAAAGATGCTCACATCTGCCGGAGTATACGGTTCTGTCGTTGTATCCATACTTAGGTAAAAGCCGCTTTCGACATTTCCGCTAAATCCGTACGCAGTAAGATCTACCAATGCATAACCGGCAGCAGGGTGCGTATGTGACGTGTCAGCTTTTTCGTTAAATTTTTTGTCTGCAGCTTCTTTCGTATACACGTTTAACTGCTCGGCGGTCACCTTGTGAGGATTATTCTTGTTATCGTAGTGCGCATTGGCTGCTTCAACAACAGCTTCAAATCCACCTGTTAAGCCCATAAACTCGTCATATTTTTGGTTTACTTCGATGAGAGCTTGTTCAGCTTCAGCACTCGCTACCTGAGCGCTTTCTGCATGCTCACTTGCAACTTTCGCATTATCCGCCGTTTCTGCGCCAATAGCTGCTATTTCAGATAATACTTCTTCAAAAGCAGACAATTGAGCTTCGTCGTTTGAAAAGTCCTCCGACTCCAAAGAAGCACCGACAAAAAGTGACGCTACTTCACTATTCCATCTAAGATAACCTGATCCGTCAGCAAGATCTTTTGTCACCTCAAGCTGGATCAGTAATTCGCCAGGTTGATCTAAGATGTATTTTGTTAGATCAAGAAACCAGACACTATCCGCGTCAGAGCTTAAACTTACGTCACGCATCATTGGATACGACACAGCTTTTTCACTTTTTTTGGAAGCCACCTTTGCAACAACACCGTATCCGTCAGCAAATGTGTCAGTTAAAAACTTTTCTGAAAATGAAACATATAATCTGTGCGTATTATTGTCTCCCTCAACACCTATGTTTCTGTCGCACTGAGATATCAGTAACCGCTTTCCTATTACTTTAATCATCTTTCCCACCCTCACTGTTCTCACGCTTCTTATAACCCGCCAGGGTATTTAACGTTTCCTCTATTTTTGACTCAATAAGTTTATACTTATCCGCAGTTTTGTGTTTTGCGTTTTCACCATCAGCTCGAGCTTCTGCATAAGCGCATGACGCCGCTTCACGGTATAAATATGATAGTAATAGCAGGTCCTCATATTTTTCATGAACTTCTTCGCGCTTTTCAGTTCGAGTAAATTCGTTGTAAATATTTTCTAAGGATTTAAGCTTCATTTTGGCACCTACACTTTCTGTTTAAAATAATACAGATAATCACGTAAATCCATGAGCAACGATTCCAACGCAATTAACTGGGTATCAGTAATCTCGCTGTGTTGCTTAAATGGATCTATAATAGCACTCGGGATTGTGACACCGGATTCATTCTTAAGGACATTGTATATGTCGACTATCGCTCCCCTAAGCGAATTAAAACGCTCTGCGGTCATGTTGTCACCAGGAGACACATATAAATCTCCTCCGAATTCCAGTATTCCGGCTTTATTCCTTACAATATTTACGTCATCGAAGAAAGAATTCCAATCATCTGCCAGTATTTTAGGACATTTTTTTAATGTGCCACTCACATTTGAATAGCTGAAGGCGACGTCGCTTAAAGTGAACTCGAGTACACAGCGAGGCGCCTCACCAACACCTGAAATCGTAAGCTCAAATTCTTCATATGCGTTTTTTTCTATATCACCGTATACGTTGGTAACCGAAAGCCTGAATGTATAATTTCCGTTTTCAAAAGGGGCTCCGTCGTACTCGTAGCACATACTGTCGTTTGTTGCGAAACCGTCACCGGTAACAGGATCAACCTTTATTCTTCGGTAGTAGCCATCGTCACGTTTAACCCAGAGTGATATCAGATAATAATTATAAATGTTATCTATTAAAGCGTCTGGGACGAGATTTGAAACATCCCACACAATCCTAACGCCCTCTGATTTCGGGATGTAAGTCACATAGAATTGCTCTATTACAGGGGCTCGGATGCTTTCCGGCGGTGTAGTAATCTGCCCCGACACCTCAACAATATCACTTCCGCCAACAGTAAATACTACAAGGATGTCATAAGTATTGCCAAAAGTTATAGGCACTGTGGGATTCCCGTCAATGTCAGCAATTGCCGTGATTTTTGATGAGTATATAGTTTCTGTTCCGTTTGCCGGAACAAAGCCTGTAAAAGACGGGTAACAAGGTCTATAGGTACTGTTTTCTGCTTCCTTAATGAACCCCGAATAGACTCGGTCTGAATACTCATAAGATCCATCGAGTCCGGTAACCTTAAAAGAAAAATAAGGCTCTCCCTCTGTTGTTTTGAACTCTATATACGGCATGGAATACGTCGCTCCTTTATATTAACCGAACACAGGAACCACCCCGAGATTCATAACAGTACAGCTCCCAAAATCCCAAGTACCTTTAGGGTATACCTTATTTTGTGGATAGTTGTAGCCGATCACACTGTGTTGTCCGAAAGGGCCAGGGGCGTTTGAATCATAGCTTTCACTCTCGCCTACGACAAAATTGACAGAAAAACCGTCTTCACCATCCGTTATACCATAAGAAAATCCATACATCAGGTCTGTATTAGATGCAATTATTCCATCAGAAAAATCGGGAACCCGTTTAATCAGAAGATCTGCGCCAACTTTGTCAGAACCTTCCCAAGGTTGAAAATTACTGTCAATAACAGCATAATAAACACCGGGATAACTGTCATTTACAACGACGTCACTCGTTCCAAACAGCCTGTCCGTATAAAAATTACCCTTGTGAACACCGGCAAAATCTCCAAACGATATTAAATCAGCCCTGAACTTGATGCTTGAGCCACCTTTGTTAAAAGTACTTATAAACATCCCCGGAATGTCCGACTCAGAAACTGGAACGCCCTCAGAGTCTGAACCGGTACAGAAAATATACTCACCGTCTTCCGTAAGAGCATAATTTCCTTCTGCATCTTTTTTCAGAAAACCCGCGCCGGAATACGCAAAAATATCTATGAAAGCACCGGAGGCGTTTGCGCGTTGAGAAACAGCAGTCAAGTTTTGTGTAAGCGCAAACTCCATATCATCAATTTGTCCAAGCATAAAGTCTTCTAAATTGTTCACATATTCTTGAGTAACAAAAGAGGTGATTTCCGATTTCAAGGCATATTCAGAAGAAGCTTCCTGTAATGAATTAACCGCCGCATATAGCTTTGTTAAATCTCCGTTTTCAGAAACAAACTCGCTTTGCCATTCAGTAAGTGCTTTAATTTTTGCACTCTGTGAATCAGCAGCTGAAATTATCTCAGCAAGAGCCTTGTTAGTTTCGTTTTTGTATTCAGCAAACATACGCGAATAAGCCCCTAACTCCGAAGCAGCTGCCTCAAATCCGGCGGAGCTGCTTTCGGAATCAGTAATGATTTTCAGAAGATTCCCAGAAAGGTTGTCAGTGTCAATATTTTCTATGGCGTCTTCCATAAATCTTCGAAATCGTATGAACTCGTCCCGAAGCTCAGAAACTTTATCATATAGATTATCCTGCGCCATGCTTTACGCCTACGGAAGTAAATTTTTGTTCTATGCTTAACAACTCGACGTTACCGACGGCGTCTATTCTAATTTTACGAGCTATATGGTCGCTGAACGGAACAACGCAGTATAACGGATGAACGCCGGTTTCCTTGCTTATCGTACCGCAAACGGCGGTTTTTCCATCATCAAAAACAACTGATATGCTTGCGCTTGCACTTTCTTCAAATCTGAACAGCGCCTGTATTGTTGTAAGCTTCTTTACAGAGGCTGTGTTATCATAGTCAATTGGCGTCTCGGCAAACCAATTAACACCTGATCTGTTATTGTCAGATGTCCGGTAAATAACGCCGTTCTCTGTAGCAAAATAGACACCATTCTCACCGTATGCAGAAAGAATAAAAGCGCCATCATTCGCCTCATCGGAGAAATTTAAGGACAGCCAGGCAGAAGTCCTTGAGTCAAAAACAAAAAAGGGCTGGTTATTTCCGCTGTACTCGCTCGTTATCGCACTGTATGGGTATATGTTTAGATAATATCTCCCGTCACCTGCTGCACCAATTGCCTTTTGGGCTGAAGAAAAAATCGACTTTGACAGCATAGACTCAGAAATGTTTTCTGGATAGGCTCCTGTAAAGGCATACACTCCGTCCTTGTTTGTATAGAATAGAATATTCTCGGTAATGCCGAAAGCCCCTCGCCATGACGTGCCGACAGCGCTTATTTCTCTCACTCTAAAAGGATTTTTAGTCCCATAAAGCTGATACAAACCATCGGGTGACAGCAGTGTCACACGACCGTCAAAAGCAAACAGATCAACAAAATCCGCATAATCCGTTGCAGAATACCAGGCATTGTTTTCATCAAAGTCCGTCGCCGTGTCAAGTTCGTAATCAACTATATTTCCGGCAGCAGATGCAAAAACCTTTGAGCCATTAACTCCAAAAAGCCGAGTGTTGAAAGCCGTTACCTGTGAGGCATCCGGTACAGCCCCTGTCTCCGCTTTGGTACTGAAAGTTTCCTTTTCAGACACGGTAACTGTCGTCTTAATAAGCGCTGTGTGAGAAAACGAACCGTCGCTACTATATACATCCTGCCGTGTGTATGATATAGAAACTCTCGGCGGATGATCAATATCATCCGGTGCTTCAGCAGTTTTTTGGTACCCATAAAAACTTTCAGAATGAGACGTTGACACATCGACAGACTTGCCATCGTAGTCATCTTCATCGGTGAAAATATAGTCGCCGTTTTCTGATTGGCTCCAGCCCGAATTATATGTAAGGTCAACTGTTTCTGTTTTCGTAGTTACTTTACGTGTAATCCGATATCTTGCAAGGCTTTTTATCGAAGCTCCTGACGAAGCGGTAAAAGGCAATTCCTTTTTGTCCGGAAAAATCACGAGCTTTTTTTCGTACTCACCGTTAATAATGTCGCTTCCGCCTGTCCAGTCTGAATATACAGCAAAGCTGCGCAAAGCACCAGAGTAATCATCTGATACATCATAATAAAAGGACTTTTCACTTTTATCTTTTTCATTGTACCTAACAATATATGCTCTGCCGTTATCGGAATCTTCGTATAACATGTAAAGGTATCCGCCATAAGCGAATAGAGCTAAAGGTGCTTTCCCGGTATCTTTAAATAGCTCCGGTATACTCGCAGTGCGTAACCGCCCTTCGGGAGATATTTCAAAGTTTTGTCCGTCTGCAACATACCCGCTATCATTTGTAGTGTGTAAGCACAAGCCTTTAAAAGTCGTAATACGTGAAACGCTTGCGGAAGCACCACCGGCCGGCGCACTTGATTTCAGGTATCTGTTGTCAACCACGTGTCATATCCCCCCATGAAATTACACTTCCGGCATTCGCAAGGCTATAAAAGTTTTAAAGTCTTCCAAACGCGCGTTGTATTCGTCTATCCACTTTGCGCATAGCATGTCTTCATTTAATAGTCTGTATTTCTCTCCGCGCAACTTGCAGCGCAGCATCTCAAGATAATCAGCAGGCAAAGCTATGTTTCCTGCAACACTTTCGCCGATGAGCTGTTTTGGAACTGGGCGTGCATGCCGTATAACCCTGATTTTATCTTCTGACTCCGCATCCGGTACATGTAGTAAAAAACGTTCTCCCGTACCCACATATGCATATTTGGAACATATCCCGGCGGATACGGCGCCCATAGAAACCCTTTCGCACTCTCTAATTCTGCCGTCTTTATCGACGCAGAAAATTGTCTTTATATCGCCTGCCCGAGGAACGTCTTCATCACAAGCACAGAAATCAAGCTCCGCTGCGAAAAAGGATGTCTTAAAAGGAAGCTCACTCGTACGCTGCTCACATATAATGTCACTATACAAAGGCTGCTCGAACGCATTTATCCAGGTAACATAGTTTGTGCGATCAACGGGAAAAGCAATGTTTGTTTCACTTTCGATTTCACAGATTATTTTCTCCGCCGAATAACCACTGTCAAACATTACTCCCACCTCCGTTCGTTAGCTCTTTTTCTTTTGTTCAGTTTTCGCCAGACGGTACGATACGCCGCTTCTCTCTCAACAAGGCTCTTTTCTGCACAATCCGTTCTTTCAGGATTAAAAGCGTATATGATAGCACTTATAATGGCTTGATCGTATTCCGGATGACACAGAGGATCATCGTGAATGTCAGGAATACTGCCATCAAAAGAGCCGTCAGGAGAGAGAAGGACATATTTAGGTGAATACTGGCTTAACAATTCAGAAACGCAAGAGTTGTACAGCGAAAGGAAGCGTCCCTGAGTCAGTCCGATGCGCCGTGAGGTGTTCTCATATAACCCTAATAATGTCATGCCCTTCTCTCCTCATTTCTCGCTATTATGCGATGTTTGTGATTTTAAATATTCCGCCTGGATTTTTGCAGATAAGATTTCCGTAGCAGCCGAGTACTGCCTGGAATATCGTACCGTTCTGCAGTCTCTCAAAAACGCCGCCGTCCTTTGTTATGAAGTCGGTAGGCGTTTTAGGGAAAAGGAACTGCGTGGTATCTACACCGATCATCTCGTCGTCAGCAACATTGCTCTCGTGCACAACAACGACCTTGCGTCCGTCCGCTGTAATGTAGAGACCCTGAACACCGCCCCAGAACTCCTGAGTATTTGTAACCATGGTCTTGCTTTCCTTCATGTAATCGACATACGCGTCGTATGCAGTGTCTCCGCATAGAATCATATCCGTGTTTGAATTCTTATAATTTCTTGCTTCGCGTACCGCTTTTGATATCAAGGTATCGCTGATAGCGGAAGATGCATCATATTCCTCAGGGATGAGCCACGACGCTTTTGATTTTTCGACACCGTAAATTGAAGTTATAGAAGTATCAAAAAACGCTCCAAGTCCGAATATCTCGCGTCCGTAAGATCCTTGAACCGTAATAAATCCAGCAGCGACAGTAATTGCCGATCCGTCGACAGTAATAGTCTTGTTTGCGCGGTCAATGCCGACAATACGCTTTCCAGTATGCGCCGGCGTACTGTCTACTCCGGCACCAGTCGTGTAAAAATCTACGGTAAGACCTTCCTTCAAAAGTTTGGTTGAATCCACAGTTATTTTATTTACTGCGCCGGATGAAGCCGTTACATTGGCAAGAATTCCCTTTCCGTTTCCGAACAGAGATCTCCCGATATTCCATGTCATCGCGTCTTTGATGCCCTGCATTTCATTCATTAAGAGATTTATACCTTTGTCCCCCAAACCTAACTGCAACGCTTTGTTGGAAATTTCGATAGTTCCGTACATGTCAGCAGTATCAAGCTGAAATTTTTCATAGATTTGTCCGCCGCCCTTTGGGATGTCCTTGTTCTCGCCACCGTAGCCAAAGCCGCCGTTCAGACCTACGCCTGTAATAACGTCTATCTTCGACGAAGTAAGAGGCGGTTTGGCTATCTTTTCCAAAAACGGCGACGGCTCTTTTGATATCTGATTATCTATAGCCGGAAGCGCCTGCTCTCTCGCTATTCTTTCAAGTTCTGCTAAATTGATTGACATTTTTCATGCTCCTTTATTCTTTAATTTATTTGTTTTGTGGTATATCACGCGCATCGGAAACCTTTCAATAAGCGCCGTACATCTTGCGCAATTCCTCTATACTCTGAGGCTTTTGCGCCGGAACATAAGCGGCTCCGTTCAGACCGCCACCCGTACTTTGCGGAGGGTATGTATCCGCGTTTTCTTGTATATTTCTCGCTTTAAGCGTTTCCAAAGCCTTCATCAGCTCCGGATCTTTATAGATTTCCTCCGCTCTTGTACCGATATCTTTTTGCTCAGCTGCAGGAGATGACTTAAGTGCTCTGCTGACTAATGCGGCGAGAGTAACACGTTGATGCGGTTTCATACCGTTAAATTCCTGCCTGTTGCAAATACGCATTACATCATCATGGTACTCATCTATATCCGAGAACCCTCCGACTCCTTTCAGTTGCTTGAATGCTCGTTCCAGCTCCTCGCTTCTTCTCGCGCTCTCATAGTCGTCCATCAAAGGCGACATTTTTTCAAGCATCGCACTCGTAGCCTTCTGCGTCGCATAATCAACCACAGAATTGGTGTATTCCGTCATCATTCTTTGACGCTCCTCATCGGACGCAAAAGCGTAAGCATCACTGTCAAAAACCGGAGCGCTGTCTTTCCCTGCAAGCACTTCGGCGACTGCTTCCTGTGCATGCTGCGCAGAAGTCGACTGTTGTTCATTAAGACGAGCGTTTTCTCTTTTTAAAGCGGCTATCTGCTCACGAAGAGATTCAATTATTTGTCCGTCGTTTGCCTTCTGCATAATACCGTCATAATCCAGTCCGGATTGCGACATCTCAGTGGTCTGAGCCGGAGTCTGATTCTGAGCGTCACCTATGTCAGAGTTTTCAAAACTGCCGTTTTCAGCAACGCTCGGAGAAGCTCCCTCTGTTTGAGTCTGCTGTTGCTCTGAATTGTTTCCGGAATCAGCACCCAACGAACTGCTGTTTTCATAACCTGTTCGCAGGTCTTCAATTGTAGGTGTTCTGTCTTTTTCTCCCATTTTTATCCTCCTGTTCCCAGCGGTATGTCGTTTTGTACCGCTGCTTGCCTGTTGGCGATCATACCGCCCTTATGCAGCTTTATGTGTTCCTCAAATTTTTCACAAAGTTCCGGATTTTCCGCCTTAAGCGTTTGATATTCAAGCTGCAATACAAGTGTTTCATGCGTTTCTACATGTAAGGCATGATCGTCAATCTCGTCGATAACCGGCAGTACCCCGAACCGTAACAGTGCATTCTCTCGTTCAGCCTTTTTGCGGTGGAGCTCTTTTATACCGAGCATCGAAGTAAAATCTCCTATTTTCATCTTTTCAAGTGCCGTCGCCTTAAAGCTCTCTGACAGCATACCATTTTCGTCCGC
Source organism: Clostridiales bacterium (assembly GCA_003343885.1). Lineage (GTDB taxonomy): Bacteria > Bacillota > Clostridia > Oscillospirales > CAG-382 > UMGS882. The sequence continues at coordinate 10,586 of QAKH01000107.1, forward strand.
AAACAGCCCCATGTTGTATGCGCTTATGAAGTTCTGTCTCTGGCTCTCCTCGCTATATATGAGCTCATTTACAGCATCATAAACCACGTCGTAAGAATTTATATCGTCGGAGCACCACACCAGCACGTCTCCTGCGTCGTTAGAACCGGCGATTTTGAGAACTCTATAACCACTCGCACAGGTTTTGTACATCTCAAGCCACAACTTTGCCAGGCCTAAAATACCTGCACGTATATTTTCCCCAGTAATTGAAAGCCTTGTGTTATCGATCTCAGTAAGACTGTCTATCGCTGCCCCACTTGTAACTCCGCTCTTTTGTCCGTAAACCATAAGCTGAGATACTCCGGCAGTGTATTCCATGTCGTTTTTTATTTTCTCAATCTGCGTGTGTATGTTGCTTGGAAAAGACGGGAGCTCCATAAACTGAGGGCGTGAGTACCCCTGTTTATATGTTATTGCCTGCCCCGGTATAAAGACGTTGTCAAGAAACTCGTCCATATCATCAACCGAGCCTTCTTCGACAATAGGTGTGCTGAACGACAAACGTTTTGCGTAGTCGTGCACGCTGTTCATTAGCCCATTATATGCCCTTTGCAGCGGTATTTCCGATTGTATGAAGCTTCTTCCGAAAAAACGGCCAGCAACAATATCACTTTTTACTGATACAATGGGTATTCGGCGATACGGAAGCTTGCTGTACCGGTACAATTTGTCCCCAATAAGTATAGCCATTCTGCCATTTGGAAACTTACGTCCGGGACGCTCAAAATAGGTAATCACCTTTTCACTGTCAGTTACCGTATGCGATGTCATCTTTGCGACTGTTGCAACATAGCCGAATCCACCTGCGCCCTCAACCGGAGACAACGCATATGTCTCTATAGCTCTCCCATCCACCTTTATACCGTAGATATCATATATATCCTCTACAGACATAACCTGCTCCGTAATTATCGAACGCTGATCTTCGACGGTTTCTTTATAGACTGTTTCCGGAAAAACCTCAAACGGTGTTAGCATTCCATAGTTTACATCGCCCGAAAAGACTGCTTCTTTTTTCTCTGCCGGCTGTCCGTAGTCGTCCTCTTCAAGAGTTGTTATCTCGCCTACCATATCACCGGCACGAGTATCCCACCAGTTTAGTACAAACGCTGTTCCGGTTATTTCTGCCCAATGTATCAGTGAAGTTATAAAACGACTAAAATCACTGGTGCTTTGCTTGTACCTCAGTATCGACGTTGATACTTTGGCTTTTGAGATATCATCTATCTCGCTCGTTCTGGGTTTAACTGTCATGGCATAGCTGATCTTGCCTAAATTTGCAGCCCTGGTTTTAGCAAGCGGTTCGATCTGATTGTAAATCTCTTTTTCCAGTCCGTCGCATGGGTCACTGTACTGTTCCACAGTGTGACTGCGTATGTTAATGTCACAACGTTGATTTCCATATAAGAAATTAGCATTTAACTGCCACTGCAATTCAATATCGCGCCTCTCATCGCGTCTGCGTTCGAGCTCACTCAGTATATAGCTCTCTATATCTGAGCGAGTGTTTCCTTCGCTGTCGAGAATTTCATCCTTCACTGCAGAATCGGAGTCTGAATCTGTAGCCGCAACTCCGGAAATCAAGCTGAAAAAACCTTTAAAAAAATTCATTCTATATCAGCCCCAAGCCCCTTTTTATGGAAATCGTCTACAGCTCTTTTATGCACGTTTACCGTTTTTTCTCGGCTGTTTGAGCTTTTACTGTCTTTTATGCGCAAGTATCCAGCCTCGCTCCCGCCCATTATGCGGTCGTACAGGTCTTTGCGCTCCCTATGGTACACAAAAAGCTGAATTGCACACAGAGCAACACAGGAGACCGAAAGGATCAAGCAACACAGCATAAACAAAACAACATCCATTACTTTTTCGCCTTCCTGCTTGTTTTTGATTTCTCGACAATATCCTTTTTGTCTGCGTCTTTAATCGGTTCAGCACCTTTTGAAAGATCTTCAAGGCTGTTAACTGTTTCAGCTTCTGCACAAGAGGCTTCAAAAACTTGATCATGTTCCGAGTCCCCAGTAAAAGGATTGATGAAATTTGCTATTTTTCTCATGCAATCCTCACATATGTTCGGGGTGCCGGAAAAATCACCGCCCTTGCTGATAAAATAAGTCTCACGATTTGTGCATCCCTTTACGGAGCATATCATGCGAACCTTTTTAAACCTTGTGTCTCTTCCCACACATCTCACCCTTTCGTCAGATTATTCCTTATATCTCCTATTGTAATTTGAAAAAGCGAACAAAGCGAACAACTTACATTGCTTTATAATTTGAGCGTAAAAAAGCGGCGGCAATTAAAGCCGTCGCATTATCTTTCAGAATAGTTATCATACCTTTAATTTACCACCGAACGCGCCGTTTCGGTCTGTCAAGAACCTTTTTCTTGTATTCATCATACTTGTTAGGTGGTTCCACTGCCCGCTTTGGTATACTGACATGTGAAACACAAAAATAACGCAGCGCATCGGTGTTGTGCGTTATATCATGAGGCGTCACAGAAACGTCATTGACGTTTTTTGAGTCGTGCTGCAACAGCGGCAGGTTTCGTATGAGATCCCTACAGTTCGTCATTATACATAAATCACTTTTTTTAGTAACTGTTCCGGTTACCGGATCAAGCACTTCCTTTATACGTAGAGCTTCTTTCACCTGTAACCACCCCTGTACACGGTTTGATGATGCCGGAATTATACCGACGCCACCGTTTAGAAACAATTCGGCCATCGTTTTTCCGCTATCTTTTTGCCGCGACCATAAATCAGGGGGCGCATATGTTGAGTGTATGCGCTCTTCGCACGGAGTTGCGTCGCAGATAGCTTTTGCCGCTTCGCTGACGAGTAGTCCTGAACAGTTTAATTCTCTGTAAACATAGACCTCTCCGGTTGGACTTACGGCGGTCCATAAACAGCTAAGCATGTCAAGGCCATAGTCAATCGATCTGTATTTGTACCACTCTGTGGGTATGACAAATGGAGGCACTGTATGAATACTCGCATCAAACTCCTTAAAATACTGACCGTCGAACAAGTCCCATTTGCCGTAAAGCCATGCCTGCTGAATGTCCTCCGGCAAGCTGCGCAGTTGCAGTTCATATGAAGGATCATTTTCCATCAGTGCTGCATTGTCGAATAGCAGCGCCTGTATGAAACGATAGTCTTCCGGAGCTTCGCCGGCTCTGAATTCCCTGTCTATAAACAGCCGTTTTACCCAAGCATGCCCGACGCCCCCGGGATTGCAAGTAAGATACATTCTTTTTGGAAAGCTGTTTGTACCGCGCAAACAGGCCTTAAGTACTTGGAATTGATACTCCGTAAGTTGAGTTGCCTCGTCAAGGGCTATGATGTCGTATTCCTGTCCCTGATATTGCAGTGTGTCGCTGTCACTGTCCATGTAACCAAGCTTGAGTGAGCTGCCGTTGCAAAACAAAAAGCGTTTGTCTGTGTCGTGGTACACAGCTACTTCTGCCGGTATTAGAGAGCGCAACACGTTAATGTGATTTTCTTTAAGCTCCGGGTACGTGCGTCTAACCAAAAGGCACCTTATTCCCGGGCGTTTCACACACATAGTTACAAGTTTTACGCGCAAAGCCCAGCTTTTTCCACCGCCTCTTGCGCCGCCGTATGCGACGTACCTCTCTTTAGCAGTTAGGAACAGATCCTGTTTTTCACTCGGCAATCCGCCAAAACACACGACTTTAGTCGGCATACTTATCAAGCTCCCCGTCAAATGTGATAAGAACAGAGCTGTCAGTTTTTTCCGGCTCATCGGCACCTATCATTTTCGACGCACGCTCAACAGCCTTTATCAAAACCGTTGCCGCTTTGGTATTGAGCACTGTACGTATCGAGCCATCATCCAAGGGGATTTCATATGTTAGGTCTTGTTTTGCAGCCTCAATAACACGGTGTATGTCTTCCAAAAGGATCTCTTTGTTCACTTTTAAAGCAAGTGTTTCTTTTGCTATTTCCTGAAGGCGTGCCATCTCTTTTTTGACCTCGACAGTACGTGCCTTACTGCTTGCCAGTCTCGATATGTCAAGAGCGGTTTTCCCCTTAGCTTCTTCGGGATATACGTGCCTGTATGCCTCGGAAGCACCCTCACCCTCAATCACAATAAGATATGCAAACTTTTTCTGTAATTTTTTACTGAGTTTGCTGTCGTTCTTTCTCATTTGCTTGTCTGTCTCCTGTTTTTAAAAGGCGGCAGCATCGCACCAAAAATTCAGAAATTTTTGATTATACACTGCCGCCTTCATTGTTTTAATCAATCTGTTTTCGCAACACCGTAATCTTCGGCATACTGCTGCCTTATTGCACGTGTTCTCGCGTTCATGTTCTTAACGAGCACGTCCGCAACGCTTTGTGCGCTTTCATTAATGAGATCATAACCGTGTGAAGCAGCGAGTCTCTCGTCCTCGATAGCGCTCTCAACATCGTTTACCATCGAGAGAAACTGCTCCGGCGTAAGTGATACGGTATAGCCCCCCAACGAATAACTGCTCTTAATTAAGCCATCGTAATTGTAGAAAAGCCTTGTGTCACCAGTAAGTCCGTATAACTCCATGGCATAATCCGCACCCGGTGTCGACTCCGTAGGCCATGCGTTCATAAGTCCTTGCAGCAGAGCCCTCATATCACGCTGTTTCTGTTCTCCGTCAAGCTCATTTATCGCACGGTTACAATGTGTAACAATACATTTAGCGTGATTGGAGTCCTCTTTTTCGTACAACGCTCCGGCGGAAGCTGCGCCATTGCGCTTTTGCTCACGGTCAACCTGCGCATCTGCGCTTTCAGCACGATTATATACAATGTCAAATACGTCTGTCGAGTATCTGCTGTCGGCAATGAAACGGGAGCTAAGACCGAGATTGAAGCTGCGTCTTTGGTCGTCAACCGGCATAAGATCAGAGGCTACGGTTCCTATCCAACCAAACGAACCAAAAAGCAGATAATCAAGCTTCATCGGAGAAAGCCCTGTAAAATCACCTATCGCTTTTGACAGCTTGGTTGTCGACCCGGTATACTGCAATTCAGGTGTCTTGTCGTAAAGAAATTCCATATAGTCCGGAACGATCTCATCGCCTTTATAGTCCATATTGACCATGACGTCGGAAATCTTGCCAAACGATGTGTTGGTAGCAACACTCTGTACCACAGCACCGGGACTGCTGAAATCAGAAGGCATGAACGGCGGCATTAAAGTGTCAAGCACGTATCCACCGAAATCGTAAAAGGACTCCTTGTTTCCGAATGCGTATTCAACAGCACGCTCGGCAAGACTTGTTACAACAGCCTCCTCGCGCGGTTTCGGTATCGTAATGAAACGCCCGTCGCCTATCGGTATAACCCAGTTGTTGTTTTTTTGTATGTTGAAAGATTGAAATAATCCTCTTCGTCCTCTTCATCAAATACAAATTTGAGAAGCGCCGCCATAGCCGCCGACTGAACAATAAGCCACATCGCCTTTTTTATGAGTACACGGCGTCGCCTGCCGGGTTCGCTTTTTCTGTATTGGTTGAAGTGATCGTATTGTCCCTGTACAGCAGCATTTCCGAAAACGAACAGATTGTTTATCGCCGGGTGTCCCGTACCTCTTCTGTCAAAATCAGTTGTTATCATGCTTGCCGCGCGCATGGCGTATATTTCGTCTGCTGTACGGCTGTAAACATCTGAAAATTCTGTAAATCGAGGAACCGTTTCAATAAAATCGCTGATCTTAGCTATCATTTTCAAAGGACGCAGCAGCTCAAGTATCCGGCGCTGAGCGTCCGGTAGTCGGTCCTTACGGATAAGTTCACGTACATCGGCTCTAAGCCCAATGGTACCCTTTGAAATACGTGAACCGTGTCCGCCTCCGAGAGCCAGATATTTCCGGTATTCCGGAGACATCTGAAGCATTTTTAAAGCCGCGGAAAGATACTGAGCCGTGTAGGTTATCGGACTTATGGTGTTAGACCTTGTGTACGCAGTCGCAAAGTCTTTAAGCATGTTGCTTAAGATAAAAGGCACGCTTACACCGACAGAGAAAAACTTTATTGGTACCTGCAGAGAACCAAGTATTCTCATGAACCGGTAAAGATCCGCCGAATTTTCACCGCCGCCTGCCGTAATTGCCCGGTAAAGCTCCGGATTGCCGATCTGGTAGTAGACGTTTTTACCAGACTTCCGCACCGTCACAATTCCCTTACTGTCCTTGCGGTACGGCAGAAATTTGATAAATTCATCGTCAAACACTCTGTCTAATGTTTCGGTAAAGCTGTCAATATCGGTTACGAGGTCTCCCTTTTCCATTATAGCCTCTATAAGGTCATTTTTGCGTTCAAGCATCGGAAAAATCTGCGCCAGCATGTCAGGAGTTACCCGCTCAATTTCCCCGCCTAAACCGTCCAGACTATCTGCAAGAGATGCCAGCGCAAGACCTGCCTGGTTGCGACGGGCAACTTTTACAATTTGTTCTGTACGATAAATGAGCTGCGTCGTCGGGGAGAAAATCTCAAGTCCGCTACCCTTGATGCGACGCATGGTGGAAGAGTGGTTTACACCTCCGCTCTTTGCTGCGCCGGCAGGTCGTCTCGTAGATACGACGCGGTTTAAAGGAACATAATGTGGATATATGCGGTGCAGATACTCGTATAAAACAGGAGACTCAACTCCGGACGCGACGCCCCAGTACCTGTTAAGAGCATCAATGTAACCGTATATCTCCTCGCTCACCGCCGCAAAATCAGGGTTTTTCTCTTCCAGTGTTGCTAAAGACTTCTTGCACGACTCTGTAGTATTAAGCGTAGGATCCGCAAATACCGAAAAACCTTCGCCTTTTTCCTTAAAAAGCTCAATTGCATGCTTAAGTACAAGATATGTGTCAAAATCATCAATTCGGTTCATAACCGGCTCGAGTATGTCAATGTAGCTCTTACCCTTATCTCCCTCAAGAGGATTGCCGGACATATCAACCATACCTTCTTTGACTATGTAGTACGCCTGCTCCGATGCTTTCCGTGAAAGCATCATCCTCTGGTACGCGCTTTTGTCACTCGATCCTACCCCGATATCGTTTGCTCTTTCAAACATTTCAAGCGGATACATGTCATCATAAACAAAGGTCATTACCCTGTCTTTCAGTTTTCTCAAGGTTTCTGATAGCTTGCTTTTCTCTCGTCTTGCCCGCTCCTTAGGCTGAACTATTGACGCCCTCGCCTTGTTAAGATTGTCTGCGGACAGGTAGGCGTTGATGTCTCCTGCAAGAGTCTTGAGGCTGTCGAGATCTTTTTCAGACAAAATGGATTCAAATAAATCCACTATAGAAAGACCGTTGCTCGAGTCATCAGTCTTACCATATTTGTCAACTGCCCCGGATCTGTTTGTCAGATAGTCCCTGACGAATTCCGCAAAAGCCTCTGCCGGCCACTTATTTTTAGGATAAAGACTACGAAGCTCTTCGGGATACTGTCGCACAAGAGGTACTACTAAATCTCTATGTGAGCCACTTTCCGTAAAACCGTACTGCGCATCAAGGTGGTGCCCTAACTCATGCGCAATTGTCGGGAGATCGTTCGATACTGCGGTTCTTATGCTTTCGGTGCGCGTGTTGTATACGCCTGCAGCTTTTCCGCCGTGATGGTAATTTCCCGTTCTTATCGGAATGTCAAATCTTGCACGAATATCATTAACAATCGAACCTATAGGTCTTACCGAAACAAAGCCCGCTTCTCCCGAATCTTCGTCTTTCGATGTTTTCCACTCCTCAGACTGAGACCTCGGCACCTTTTTGTTTGTAGCTGGTTTATCGGGAATTACGGAATATTGCTTGCCGGTGTCCGCACTGATTACATGCGGGCGCCCGATTGCCTTAATAACAGAATGCAGAGCGGTCTTCACCGAATCCGCACTGTCTCGCGGAAGAAAATACCGTGCTTTGTAGTCGATTCTTTCGGGAATGAGCCCGACATTCCGCGCTGCTTCAGCTGAGTTTATCCTGCTGGTATAAGAAGCCTTGAACTCAAGTCTGTTTACGCTTTGAACCCGAACTGCTTTAATAATGCTGCCGTCCGGAAATTCAATGGATTTACCTGCCAAGAGCGCATTATAGGCACCGTCTTCATCAATATTGACACTGTTCTCCTCAAAAGTCACATCAAAATTACGCAACACGGCGGCAATAGCTCTTGCGCTGTACATTCGCCCTATAAGTGTATCGCCATCCGATGTGAGAACCCTCATTACTCTGGGATTAGCGTCAGTAAGCCTGTTCCATACAGGCAGCATTGCTCCGCCTATCAGATAGAGCGGCGTTTCCGTAAAAGAAGGCAGCCTTTTTAACTCCTCGTTCCAGAGTCTTTCCGCTTCATTAGTGTCTTTAATAACAGAGTGCGTGCGCTGTATAGTATCCGCATCTTCATACGAAATGCTGCCGTTAACGGATAACACACGGAACCTGTCGCGAAATCCGGAAGCTGAATTCTGTGTGGCTGTTCTGTAAAGAGCTTTTACTGCCCCCGTGTTTTTGCTTTGTACAAATCCCGCAAATCTCTTTGAAGATGATGTATCTATGCTGCTGAATTCAATCGGATTAACTTTATGCTTTGCCTTGAGTGAGTAGAAAAGTGTTTCTGCCCCGGTTTTGTCGTCTTTATTAATGACTTTCACATCAACTATGTCGACCGACTCAGCTTTGTAATTCTCAAGGCCTCTGTCAAGTGTTCCCTCTAATGCCGCTTTTTCGGTTGCGTCAGCGAGACGCCTGTCAAAAACATCAAAGAGCTTATTTTGCTCATCAATGTCAAGAATGAGCAAACGGTTAAGAAACTGCGGAACATTGGTCAAAGAGTCAGCTTTTTCTTTTACTCCGCCGTTTTTGTCAATTAACGTGTTCTTTAAACCAAGCTTCTCTATGTATGAAGGACCATCTTCGATCCCCTCCACTTGATTCAACACCAAATCTCTGTATAATCTTGACAGCACTTCCGACGAAACAGCATTTTCCAAATTGTCGCTTGCCGAGAAAATACCGCTTGAACCTGCCTGCCTTTGCCCCTTGGTAATCGCGCCCATTGAATCCATGCGGCGTGCTATTGTCGAAATAAAGCGTTTCTGACCGCTTATGTCAGTAGTTACAAGCTTGTACATCGGCGGTTGTACTTGATTGCTCCGGTTAGTGCGCGCAAGTCCTTGTACTGCAGCATCTGCCTTCCACCCTGCTTGGAATACATAGTGTATTCTTAGCTGTGTGTTTTTTGCCGCCCTGTCCGCATGATAACTCTTTCCGGTCCCTCCGGCCTCAGAAAAAATCATAATGCGCTTATCACCGTTTTGAAACGCTTCAACATCAGCATCTCTGCTTGCTTTGCTGCGCAGCTCCACAAATTTTTCTCCGTCGGCTCCGGTTAGTACACGTTTGGTTCGTCCGGTATTTTCAGCAACCATTTCCGCACCGAAATGATTTATAATATCGTCAAGTGGAGATGATGGGATATTCATTTCCGCGACTCTTTGTAAAAGAGACTCTCTTATAGCAACGGCTTCTTTTGATATTACGGTATTTCCCTTAGAGTCTTTGACCGGTCTTGAGCTCAAAACTCCGTTTTCATCGATAAATTCCTCATGTAAATCAACCGGGAAAGATTTTTCCAAAAACTGCTTGAGTATCTCGCGCGGAGAAACATCAAAATCCTCAAGTGTTTTATCCGGATCATTGGCTGTTCTCTCAAGCTCTCGGTCTGTTTCGGCTTCGTTCGTTGACGTCAGCTGTATAACACAGCTGTGTCCGGCAGCAAGCTCCCGCTCCATATCGTTTATTAACGGCCAGACTTCAAATGAGCTTAACAGCTGATTGTAAAATCTCTGTTGGGAGCTCCAGAAAGCGCCCATGGCGTTGGCTCTGGAACCGCCTTTGTTTCCGCTGTGAGTAACATCAATGGCCTTTTCGATGTCGTTAAATACATTTTGCCAGATAATACTGCACAACTCATAATTTTTGCGGTTCTGCTCGGATACCTTGACGTCAAGGCGTGAATATTCGACGCCGTCATAAGATATTCCGCGGGAAACATATAAGCCCATTGCTTTTAAATCTCTTGCGATCACTTCCATAGCGGCAAGACCGCCCTTTGAGATTTTCGAGATAAAGTCCGAACGGCTGGAAAATGCCGTTCCAGAGCCCCATAAGCCTAAACGTACCGCATATCCAAGTCCCGATATATCCGACGCACCTGTGGCTGAAGAGTATACTATTCTTGCGTTCGGTAGTTTGCTTTGGAGCTCAAGACCGGCGAGTGCTGCCTGCGAAGCCGGAGTCTTGCCGCGAGAGCCTTTTTTATCGCCGACATTGGACATCGTATGCGCTTCATCAAAAACAATAACACCGTCAAAGTCTTTACCAAGCCACGACACTATTTTTTCGAGGTTTGAGCCTGGATTTCTGAAAGATTTGGACATACGTCCGTATGTTAAAAACACAACACCCTCTGTGTTTTTGGATAACAGCCTGTCGGCTTTCTTTCCGCCCTCAAAAGCAAATAGCTTGTCGGTTGAACCGAAAATTGCTTTTATATCTCGCTCACTGTCAGAAGCTAAATTGTCATTACGTGTAACCCATATGGCTTTTTTTCGCCCCTGACGGTAGTTGTCGTATATAATTCCCGCAATGGTACGTCCTTTGCCTATGCCTGCTCCGTCACCTATAAAAAATCCCCGTCTGCTTCCATCCTCGAGCTTTTGCTCATGGCTTTGACCTGCAAGACATATCGACTCGAGCTGTATATTGGACAATGCCCCGGAAGTCACCAGATTTTTAGGTAGATTCGGCACATAGGTAATGTCCGGGCTCTTAACAGCGCTCATCGCCGCACTCTCGCTCACCTTAGCCGGATGCTTTTTTGCACCCGCAAACGGAAGCGCCGCCGGCTTATACTCTTCAAAAACGCTGTCAGTAAGCGCCTTTTTGATTTTTCTGCTTTTTGCGTGTTGATTAGTATCCGTAATATCTGCTCTCGTTATGTTCTGGCTATCCTCAGTATCCGAACGCGTGTTTTCGGTAGTCGTAGTTTGTTTATTTTCGTCAGCAGTTATGATGTCCCGTCCCGGTTGAAGTTCACCAGATCGAGATATGTTTCCTCGAGGTAGTCCCACAGCTCCTCTATCGTTTGAAGCTCCATTATTTCCTCTTTCTTTTCCTCGTGAAGGCTTTCCTGGTACGCCGTTATCTCCGCTAAGTACTCGGGATCCTCTTGCGCTAACGCTCTCGTCTCGTATGTCATCGGATAGCCCCCGAGAAACCCGGCCACCTGTGACTGAACCGGTCTGTCCGTCAGACGCACCAGAGCTGACAGAAGTCCCGAGCTCTCCAGTCTTTCTTCCGGCATCTCCTCCACTGCCGACATCAGATAAGCCATCCCCGGCTTGGATGTGAACGACGGGCGATGTGCCAGGATCAGCTTCAGGACGTGTTTCTCGAACGGCGTTTCGTTCTCCGCCTTTGCGTCCTTGATGTTCTGAGCCCTCTGTGCTGCGAGCCTCTCCCTGAACTCCCTCATGTTGTCCTCTTCGTACTTCCGGTAGAACTCCTTGTCCTTTTCCGACATTTCTTTCGGTCCGTAATCTGCCATTGCCTATATCCTCCATGATTTTGTATATTTCACCAAGATCGCGCCCCTCGGACTGTATAATCTTCGTGCCGTCGGGAGCAACCTTGTCGATAACAAGAATGCGTACTCCGAAATTTGTTCCATATTTGGAATAATTGCGTCCGTCAATACCTACGTTAGCAACAACCTTGAATTTGTTTTTAATTCCATGCCACCATTCACCGAAAGACGCAGCACTGTCGCTCATGCCCCTGCCAACCACAGCTACAAGCCGGCCGCCGTCGGCAAGCAGTGTAAGTGCCTGTTCTATATGATTTGCCGCCACCATGCGTGACCGTATACCGGTCGTGCCGGAAGATGAAAAAGGCGGGTTCATTATAACAGCAGTGGGCCGTACCGGCAATTTGTCAGCAAGTATGTCACCAATATGTCCGGCATCCTCCATGTAAAAAGCATCAAACGGTAAATTTTCAAGTACCGCAAGCCTCGCCGGGTCAATTTCATTAACATATACAGAAGCTCCCGCACGTGCGGCAAATACAGCGAGAGAACCTGTTCCCGCAGAAGGCTCAAGCACAACATCATCCGCGTTTACGGAAGCCGCTGTTGCAGCGAGAAACCCTATTGTCGGCGGCGTGGAGAACTGCTGAAATTTATCCGTTGCCTCCGTGCGTATGTTCTGGGTTGGCAACATATCAAGTAATGACGTAAGAGATGATACGCTGGTATCCGGCATAGAAAGAACATACCTGTTAACCCCGAGTTCAAGGCTGTTGTATATGTCACTCGGCGTAGGAACCCTGCCTGATAAAGAGTACAGGCGCTCCGCCTCAGCAAAAAGCATTTTCTGCGTTATTTTCTGCCCATCATTCAGCGATTTTAATACAAAATCGGCAAGGGCGGCAGCGTCAGTGTCCGCCGGCACAGGTAATTCTGCAACATGTATGTCACTACCTGTATCTGAGCTGTTTTCGGGCTGCTTATCCTCAACCTCTTTAGCTGCGTCAACTGTGTTTTCAGCAGAACGTTCAGCGCTCTGAACGTCAGATTCCAAAACGTACCCGAAACGAGAAAAATGTCCGGTTTTATAGTGTATCTCAAACCCGGTGTCCGTATAAACTATTTTCGCACCTTTCAGTGAGGCTCTTACTTTCGAACCGTCGCTTGATATATATTGAAAATTGCCATCTTTGGACGCAGAAGCTATCTTAACCGGAGCTCCGTCCTTTAAGAGAGTCTTGCCGACAGACTGGGTAAGATAAGCTGCAAGCTGTGTCTTGTTTTGCGGCGGAAACACGGCTTCTGCCTTGAGATACGGCTTTTCTTTAAGTATCCTGAGCAGTTCCTGCCTGTTGAAGGAATCCGGCACAATCGGATCAGTTCCTACAAGTCCAGACAAAACAATTCTGGGGTATTCAAAATTTTGAATTATATATTCGGCTAATGCCTTCGATTTTGCTTGCGAGCTCTCTGTTCCTACGGAAAATCCACTTTGCAGATGAGTAACACTGTAGCCGGGGGCTTGTTTTCTTTTTGCCGCGCCGTATCCGCCCTTTACCACACCCGCTGATTTTAGTCTGGATGCCGTTGAGATATCAGTTAAAATATCAAACTCCGCGTTTTTCCAATTTTTAGTATCTGAAACATCGTACACGTAGCTTTGAGCGAATACCTGTTTGCCGTCTTTATCTTTGATGTAGACGTCCGTTTCAGGCAATTGAGCTGCCATTTCCGCTATCTCATTAACCGAATATGTTTCTTGAGAATTTGTTATACCGTCAGGCACTGCCGGATCAGCCACAACGGGATCATTATCCGTTGTAACCGTATTATTTGTCGTGTCTGCAAAATGCGTCTCCCCGGCATTTTGCAACGCAGCTGCTCCTGAGTCGGATACCTCATCGCTTTCAGCTACTTCTTGAGATTCTGCTTTAACGCTTTCTTCCGGCTCCTGATTGTCGGAATTAACCGTTTCCGTTATGCCTGCAAGCTTCCCATCCGGATTAACAGATCCAGGCTCCGCTGTCTGCTCTGTTGCCGGCACATCCGCTGTCGTTTCAAGTCTGTCTAATCCGGCTTTTTGATCCCCGGTATTTGTTATCGGCTCCATTGTCTGCGCTGCCGATTGATATTGTTTCTCTCGTTCTGTATTTTCTAACTGCAAAGGCTCAGGCACAACCGGTTTTTGAGATTCCAGCAGAATTTCGGTGCCTGCTCCATCTGGTGACGGAGTCACGTCCTGAAAATCCCCCTCTACAGTGTTTTCACGGGCAGATCTCATGTTTCCTGAGCGTATACCGGAATTAAAAATGTCTAACAGCAAGGCGTTCAATTCCATACTGTTTTCAGCAAAACTGTAATCGAGTCCGCCATCATGCAGTATTTTTTCAAACACTCCTATCGCGTCAGGATTAGATAACACTGTGTTGATGTCAGAAACTGAACCGTTACCATTAAGAATACGTGCAAGAGACACGTCACCGGTTAAAGCGTTGATGTTTCCCGGAAGATTCATAATTCCGGCAGTTAAAAAGCCAAGCAAACCCGCGTATACCGCGTCTCCGATTTTGTCACTGTCAAGCTTTGTGTCCTTGTCACCGAGGACATATCTTCTGAACGGCACGTCAAGAATTTCCTGCAACGCCTCTTCAACACCCTCAGAGGTATTGGAGGCAGCCATTTTACCTAACTCGCCTATAATCATTTTAGCACCGGTAGATAATTTGTCAAGTCTTAACAGATTTGCGAGTCTTGATGAAACGAGTTTGCCGGTCTCCGTTCCGGCAAGCCGTGCAATACCGCTTTTACCGAATCCGGAAATACCACCTATTGCCTCCTGAAGCATTGCCTCGCTTGCTCCCACCAATAAGCCATACCCTAAAGACTGCGCATAAGAGTGTCCCTCATTTATCGCCTGATTGTAAGCATTTCCACCGGCAGAACCACCGAAAGACAAAAGTCTCGCAGCCGCAGAGGCATATCGAGCAGCTTCGGTCCCGGCAGCAGCGCCGCCAACAACGCCGCCGACAGTTCCCGCCACAAGTCCGGCTCCCTGCCCTATAACAATTGACGGCGCCATATTTACGGCAGTCATTATAATGTCGCTTGCTACCCTACCCGCAGTGCCCATTTCATCACGAACCGCCTGATATGCAATTTCAGAGCCTGTAGGAAACTCGTATGTTGTATCGCCGGTAAGCGCTTTGCCTACCCCCTTTACTCCACTCGCAAACTGATTAAGTCCCGCATTCGCTGAAAAAAGCGCACCTACAAGCATGCGGCTGCCAAGACCCGCGTCTGAATACAGCTCCCGGACATGTTCGGCATATGCGATATCAGTAAGGGTCTGTATTTTTTTGGCAAAATCAAGAGCTGCTTCTTTTCCGTGAACATTTTCGATATAGTAAAACAGGTGCTTTTGGTCCTCTGTAGCATGACCGCCGACCACGGAGGCCTCAAGATCGATATCGTTCGAGTGCTGAGGACGAGTTGCCGCATATCGAACATACTCGATTCGCCTGTTTTCCTCATTGGTGTCCGGCTCATATCCAGCGGCAACGGCATCCTTATATTCTTCGAGATATTTATAGTAATACCTTTGAACATCATTATATGCCGCCGCCTCTTTGGAAGCTGCAAGACGCTCCTCTAAAGATTTACGCTCTGTTTGCAGATAGTCAAGCTCTTGCTGAAGCGTCTTTACCTTCTGTTCATCGAGCACTCTGCCCGCTTTAATGTCGGCAAAATAATTATCTGCAGTGTAATCACCATCGTCAGGAATGTAAGCTTTAGCACCGGATACGTGTTTTCCGGTTGCTCCAACGTAGCCGGATAAGCGATTTTGTAACGACGTTATTTCAGCGTCAAGCTCTTTTTTCCGTGTTTCAAGCTCTTCGAGCTGCTTTCCCAATTCCTCAGCCGCGTCAGCTGCTCCCGCTTCGGTAGCAAAGTACGCATTTGTTCGGGCTGTCAGCTCTTTTTCGCGCTCACCTACGGCTCTGAGCTGCTCGTCAGTTGCTTTCCCGGCAAGCCAATCAGCAAAAACTCCGTTGCTGTAATTGGCGTACTCCTCTTTGTCCGATTCAAGCGATTTCCTGTCATATCCGGCAGGCAGCTCTCCTCGTTCTGTAGTAACGGACGCCGAAATCTTCGGAGCGGATGACAACTTGTCAATTTCACTCTTAAAAGCATTATAAGCGTCCGATACCATATTCTGACGACCGGCATCGATATCCGACGCCATTGTTCCGAGCTTTTTAAAATCTTCAGCCCCTACAGTAGGATCTCCCTCGGCATATCTGCGGTATAAGTCGGCATATTCAGCCGCATATCTGTCCTCTCGTGCCTGCTGACCGGATGCGTAAGCCTGCTTAGCTCCCGGCAGATTGCGTATCAGAGTGTTAGCCTCTGATTCAACAGCATTAGCTGTGCCGTCATCGGCGGAATCACCGTCGGCATATTTACCGGCAATAACGGGAAACTGCATAGCTCTGCTGCGCATTTCTGCTGCAGCACTCAGCCCGGTTCGCTGCACTGTGTTGACGTCCTGTTCACTTGTATAACCCATAATAGCACCCTTGTCTTCAAGAGCGTTAACCAAGTCGTTATACTTATCACTGATACTTCGCTTGTCTTCAGCAACAACAGGTGTGCCTGCAGGCTCCGACTCACTTCGCAGAGGCGCTAAAGGAGAAATACCGAATACTCTGTCCGCTATATTTTGAGCCTCCAGGCTCTCGTTTGCATCTGCAATAGTCTGTTCTGCTTCAGTGAGCCGCTGTGCAGCTTCTTTGGTGACTCCGGTCTTGTCAGTCAGTTTGGTTTTAAGGTTTGTGGGAACCTGAACCGGACTTTTTCGGTCAAGTCCGGTTTTACGCATTAAATTATCATAAAAACTCAATGTCTGTCACCTCCCAAAGTTATCCCAAATCGGACGTGTATGCTCCGGTAGTCTTTAGCATTTGCGCCGCATCATCCTCGTTAAGCAATCCCATTTGTAACCACTGAGCAACACGAGTCTGTTTCGCCGAAACATTCGGCTCCTTCATCAAATCCGACAAATACCGATTGTATTCAAAATACGACAAATGAGGGACCGTCACACGTTGAGGCGCAGTCTGCCCTGCTTGTGGTGTCTGCGATGTCTGCACTGTCGGTGAGGACGCCGCCTGCGTTGTCTGTGATGTCTGTTTAGGTGTCAAAACGATTCCCGTCCGGTCCGCATAGTAATTCGCTAACTCCTGGCGTGCGCTGAGAGAGTATTCCTCGTTGTCAAGATACGATTGAATGTTAGCGTTGAACTTGTCCGGATCAACCTTTCCGAGAGCGTCTCGGGCCCCGTCCTGGGCAGCTGTATAAATCTGGCTGAGGGTTGCAACAAATTCACGTCCGGCGTCAGCACCCACATTTCCCGAACCGGAATTCGATGAACCGGAACCTGACGAACCGGAAGATCCCGAAGACTGTTGTTTGAGATATCCGAGATTATAGTCCAGCATAGCCCCGTACTGATCAGCCGCCGCTGCCACATCTGCGGCATGTGTGCTTGCTTCAAGGTCGTTGTCAGAAGCATGCTTGCTTGCTTCAAGCTCATTGTCAGAAGCATGGATTTGTGCTCCGGTCTGCTTGTCAGTCACATATCTGTCTGTTTCATACCCGAGCTCTCCGAGATAACGCTGTAAGTCCATCTGAGCCTTTTCTGATAACGACGCTCTGTCCCCGCTTACATTTTCCTGAAGCTGCGCAAGATTTGTTCCCAACGCGGACGCCTTGTTGTTAGCCCAGTCGCTCGCTTTTCCGGATATGGCGTCATAGTATGCCAAAACGTCCCCGTAACCCTGAGAGAGTACTGCTGCCTGCTGCCTGTTTGCGTTGGCAGCAGCATAACTGTCGGCATTTCCGCCGGCGTCTTCAATACCGGCGCCGAGTGTTTTGTTGTACGCACGCTCAGACGCGGCGCCGTATCCGCTCATAATCTCTTTGCCCCAGCCGGTAGACAATGGATCAATGTTGATATTGTTGTCATAAACCTTGTCATAACTCTTAGATATCTCAGAGCCGTATGCCTTTCCGGTATTGTAAACATTATTTGACTTGCGCTGTATGCTTTCATAGTCAGGCGTGTAGACGTCGTCGGACGGCTCAAGGCTTTTAATATACTCCTCGGCCTGCAGCAGGTCTGACTTTGCGAGTTTGTCGGCAACGTCATCCCTTCCGTTGTTCCTGAGCTGTTCGTAATATTTCTCCGCTTCCTTCTCAAAGGCCGTCGGATCCTCGTTTTTTGCGCGGGCGTTAGTCCAGCCACGCTTGGCGCTTAGAATCGAATATGCGTCATTGTATGGATTGTATACACTCATTTTAATCCCTCCGGTAAATAGATATAGATACCCTTATACCCATTATAACGGCAGAGAGCGAACAAAGCGAACAACTTGCAGTTTCCAATCAAAACCCCAAGTTATCAAACGCTTGTAAATATCGCTTAACCATCATTCGGCATCCCGCGGCAGTGCTTCCGATGCGCAAACCTGCACGACGCCAGGACTCACCCTGGATAAAATGCCAATACATGGCAGTCGCAACCAACTTGTCGTCCGCCGGCGCGCGTTCAGTTACAAACCTGTAAATCCTCTCCCTATGAACTGTCAGCTCTGAAATATGCCTGTCTATATCAGCCAAACGGCTATCGTGTCGATGCCTCTCGGTATCGGAAACAGGTGAAACGCATAACGCCGCCCTCAGGCAGTCACGTTCCTGCATCAGTGCCGCAATATAACCTGCCGCTGTTCGGTATGCTGTAAGATCCTTGCAAGTCATTTAAACAACCCTCCTGTGTTACCATACGGTTACCGTTCGCCGTATAGCCTCTTTATGTGTTCAATTCTGGCCTTGAGAACGGACATCACGTTGTCGTGAACAGAGCCCCGGGCCCTGATAACGGACATGACATCTTCGTCTACGCACCCCTGTACAATAAGGTAATGCACATAAACCTTGTCGTACGGCGAGCCCTGGCGCCATAAACGGCACTTGCCTTGATCGTTCAGCTCAAAGCTCCAGTTTGGCGTAAACCAAATTATGTGCCTGCCGCCTGCCTGTAAATTCAGACCGTATGCGCAGGACGCCGGATGCACAAGCAGCACATCAACCTCGCCTGCATTCCAGGCATCCTCGTCCTCAGTTCCGTCATAAACACGTACTCGCAGTTTTGTTTTTTCAAGGGAAGCAAGAATGCGCTCCTTATCGTGTTGGTATCCGTAAAATGTGATACATGGCTCACCGTTTAGGCTTTCCATAAGCTCCATATATGCCTCAATTTTACAGTCGTGAAGATGTATGGTTCTGTGATCGTTGTCATACATCGCACCGCTGCAAAACTGCAGCAGCTTGCCTGTAAGCACTGCGGCGGTGTTTGCCGTAATAGAATCCTCGTCAATCTCAAGCAGCATATCACGTTCGAACTGCCGGTAAGCCTTTAGGGAACCACCGTCAAGTACAACTGGAACTTCATGCTCGATACAAGCAGGCAGCTCCAGGTAATCCTCGGCTTTCATGCTCACACAAATATCGCTTATGGCGGCGAGAACTGCGTCCTGCGCGCCATCTTTCGCCTTGTAATCTGTGAAATGCCCGCCGTGCGTATTCGCAATAAAATACATTTGACGGTATGCGGTAATTGTTTTACCGAGACGAGCACCCTCATCAAGCAAGTATATCTGTGCCCATAAATCTTCAATTCCCCTCGAAGACGGCGTACCGGTAAGCAATACAACCTTTTTCATAAAACGGCGTACAAGCTTTAAGGCCTTAAAGCGTTTGCTGTTTCCATTCTTAAAGCTTGTACTCTCGTCGAGTACCACCATATCAAACGGCCACGCCTGTTTATAATAATCCACAAGCCACGGAATGTTTTCGCGGTTAATAACATAAACGTCCGCCGGCGTGTTAACCGCCCGTATTCGTTTTGCAGACGAACCCAAAACCGTAACCACCCGCAAATTCTTTAAATGGTCCCACTTCGCCGCCTCTTTGCTCCACGTTCCCTCAGCAACTCTTTTTGGTGCAATAACAAGGGCCTTATGAATGCTCCAACGGAAATACCTCAATATGTTTATCGCCGAAAGCGTAATAGACGTTTTGCCAAGTCCCGGCCGAAGGAAAAGACCGACAGCCGGATCGTTAACAATACGCTGGATACAATATTCCTGATAGTTATGCGGTTTATATTCCACCAGTCCTAACCTCCGATATAAAAAAATCTATCTTTTCTTTGCTGTCAAGCAACATAACCTTAAAACCTAAATTCTTTATCAAATCATTTACATATCTTTGCAGCTTCCGCAGCTTTCCTCCGGGCGCCTTGGTTTCAACAAAATAGATGCGCCCCATCGGCACTAAAATAATTCTGTCCGGCACCCCATTAAAACCGGGGCTCACAAACTTAAAGGCTACACCCTGCAATCCATTTTTAACTTTTTTGCACAGGTATTTTTCAACATCCTTTTCTACCACAGCCGCAGCTCCTTTTTTGCTGATATAACATTTTTTCTAACAATCGCAATTTTCCCTATATAATATACGCGTATAGGCGCATTAGGCGTATGCGTGTACGTGTATCTCTCTAATTCCTCTATTTATATATCTATTATATAAAAAAATGTTAGAATGTTAGAAAAAGCCTGTAAACCGCATTGTAAAGCATGTTTCAAGTCTAACAAACGCCTAACATTTTTCTAACAATCGTATTCATATGTTATACATAATCTAACAATTGCAAAACCTAACATTTTAAATATTTAAATGTTAGACTTTTTGTTAGACTGTTTTCGTATAAATCCACGTTGTGTGCCATAGGTTCCAAAATGCAACGCCCCCGACGATTTTTTCCATGTTTTCATAGAATTAAGTACTGAATTAATCTCTCTGGTGTCGGCGTTTTTCATCTCCTTAACCTGTCCGCCAAAGGCTTCACACCAAACCTCAAGCGCACAAATTCTATCACGCTGAATAAGCTTGACTTCTCCTTGTATGCTTCCTGCCCAGAACATTCTTCGCTTATCAATCGACCATTTACTCCAGTCCTCAGGCACCTGCTTTTCGACGAATTCCTTAATAATACCTTCTCTGCTTGATACCTCTCTGTGCTCTTCCTGCTTGAGCTTAGCGGCTTCCTCGACGTCTCCTGTCAGATACAATGGCTCACCGAGCTGCCAGCGCATGACGGCCTCTGCCCAGAGATTATCTATTTCAGCGTCGAGATCCGTCCAGACGTTTTTAATACGCTCCTGTTCGCCCGTGTCAACCGGCCAAAAGCGTCGATTGCCTGTCGCGTCCTGCAAAAACTCAGAATCGTTGCAGGTACCAAAGAAAACGCAGGAACGCGGAATTTCCTTGACATTACGGCCGTATGCAGCACGAAAACGATCGGCACGAAGACTTAAAAACTGTTTAATACGCGCTACGTCAGTACGTCTGAATGCGTCAAGTTCTGATATTTCAACAAGCCACACACCCTGTAACAGTTCGCTCGCTTCTTTTCCCTCAAACGTACGTATGCTGTCGTTAAACCATCCTCGGCTCATCTTGTCAAGAATAGTGCTTTTTCCTATTCCTTGTGGTCCTGATAAAATAAGCATGTTGTCAAACTTGCAGCCGGGTGTCATAGCACGGGCCACAGCCGCCGTGAACGCCTTTCTCGTAACCGCTCGTGTATACGGAGAATCCTGTGCTCCGAGATAGTCAATAAAAAGAGTATCGAGGCGCGGTACACCGTCCCACTTACCTTTTAAACCTCCAAGATAATTTTGTATATCATTAAACGCAAATTTGTTCGAGTGCAATGACAGAGCACCGTCAATCTTTCCGTTCCCCGTAATTTTATAAACTCGCTCAAGGTACCAATAAAGTCCCTGGTTGTCGTTGTCGTCCCAAAGACGACGCTTATCGCGCTGATCCCACGGCAGCTTTCCGAGCACCTCGCCTCGGCTTGCGAATTCGTTGAGTGCAAACTTGCCTTTAAGCATCGGATCGTGCTCCAGGATAATAAGAACATTGTTTATTGTCGGCTTTATGGCTCCTGACTGCCCGTTTGTTTCAAGCTCCTCTGCCCAGTCAAGCGAGTCTGACGACTCATTTTCTCCTGCAGCTCCTAAGCCTTCAAAGTCCTTCACCGCGGACTCAAACCGTTCACGTGTAAGCAGGGAGCTTACTTCTGATAACCCTAACGCATATTCGCACATAGCCGTAAAAGAGGGCATTCTGTTTGCAGGAGTTCCGGGCGCGGCATCTCCGTCTTTTTCGCCGTATTTGTGAATCCTGACAAGGTCAAACGCATTTACTAACTTTCCGCCACAGGGATCAGTTGCGTGGTGACTGTATAAAAACTTGCCGTTTTCATATAATACCGCTCCGCCGGTAGTGGAGCCATCTATATATGTATATCTGCCGGGCATATTATCGACCGGTTCATAAATACCCGGCAGCAGCTCGTCCATTGCACGATGAATATCATAGACACGGCAAAAAGCACCTACAACACCGTTTTTGCTCTCCGGATCACCCTGCTTTACGGCAAGACGGGTAAACTGTTCTTTGCCGGGAAGCGCCGGCCACTGTGTCATGTCATGCCAGTCAGCATACATAGCAAGCATACCGTCAGCTGATATAAAAGGCTTGTCTCCTGTTACGTATACGTATTCACTGTCGCTGCAGCAGCTCGGCCAGTACATAAGCCTGCTGACTTCAAAAGTAGTCGGATCAGCAAATTCAAGACCGATGCATTCAGCAGTTTTACGCGCAATAGGTTCATACTCTTCTGCAGTCACAGTTCTGTCAAGCGGGAGCAATACTCGCAGTCTGGCAGCGGCAGGATGGTGTTTTCTCGTGCTGTATACACAGTAACCGCAGCCTAAGGCTTCTACGCGTCGCAGCACATCGTCCTTTCCACCGGACGGTATATTGTCAAGGTCAAGAGTGATTATATCGCGTCCGACAATGTTTCCTGCCTTACGGCGTGAGCCGTTAAGGACGCCGCCTACAAAGCCCCCGACGTCTTTCAGTTCGTCCTGCTCTGATTTTTTAAGCCTCATGTACTCCGCAAGAGTTTCCGAACTTCGGATCGGGGTTTTAAGACGGTTCCATAGTTCCGATACAAGTAAGTCTTGTGCCTGCCAAGCTGCAGCCCGTCGGTTTGTTCCAATCGAAATAGTTACTTTTCTGTCATAATGCATGTTTTTATCCCCTTTGATAGCTTATAAATACACACTTTCACTCTGCACTACCAGATAATATTTACGGTTGCCGGACGTCTTGCCACCTGTAGGCATTATAGGAGGTATTAATATCATCTTCACCGATATATATCAGGAACTTATCTGTGTACAAGCAATATTGCAGCTCAAGCTGTGCGCCTGGACTTGTTTCGTATCCGGGAAGAAAAGCAACCACATCCGCCGTGTCAATCATCGCAAAGCAAATACGCATATAATCCGCAGGCTGCATTCCGCCGGGCAACCAGGTGGGGTTAAGCACTATGTAGCCCTTTTTTTGATACTCCTCGGCTGCCGCCGCGAATTTTGCTTTGTAATTTGGATCGCCGGTTATTTTGCCGGCAATGTATATTTTAGTTTTCATATTTGTTTACCTCGTTTTTGTAATTTCCTCAAATACATTGGCTTGAGGTAGTACCTTGCTGCATACATATACACTGCTAAATGGTGGGTGTAGTGATGGTGTCTCATCGTTATAATCTTTGAAATACGCTATTCTACGATTAAAATACATAATTTCAAAAGTGTGTGTGCGAAACATATCAAAACGTTTTTGGCTCTCAAACAGACCTACAACTCCCACCAACATTGCAAAGGGTTTGCCCAAGTCAAATAACCGCCCCAACACCTCACCTTTGCAGGAATATGGTGGGTTACTTATTATGTAATCGCACTCTGGGGGCTCCACAGTGAAAAAGTCTTGCCCGTTTTTAATGTGGGTGTAGATCACTTGGTAGCCCCAAACTCTAAATATCTTCACAAATAGGCTCTCCTCTGTATCAAAAGGGCACCATATTTTAATAGGATGGTCTGCGCTTGGGAGGGGTATGTGTCGAAGTAATGGAGTGATCGCATAGGCAGGTGTGTAGAACTCATCATTTTTGTTGTTGGCAACCTCTGCCACCTTAAAACCTGTCATTTAGTACCTCCTTGGTATTGTACCATTTCACTTGATCACCCTGTGCTTTGTGCCAGCTGCTTATTTTCATAAGCGGTAAATTAGGAAAATTGTGGCTGTCAGCATCCACTAAACCTATAATCACTGCTCCACGTCCTCACTTTTCAGCATTAAAGTGCCTTTCTCACACTTTGAACATGCGCTAAAATCATTAAATAGGTTCGGCATTGTTTAAATCATGCCCAACAAATACTCATCTTTTTTACCATTCCAAAAATGTTCAGACAAATCAGCTAAATACTTTTTACCACTTTTTAAAGCCTCATAATCTGCCTTTACATCTTCATTTGTATAGTTTGAAAATTCGTTTTGTGATATTGTCAATCTAAAGAGATCTCCGCTTCTTATAAGAGTGCTATCACTTGTATTTTTGGCAACAGGGTACGCACCTATCTCAAATCCGTATACATTGGAATCGTTCGAGTTGTGTTCCGTCCAGTCTTCAAGCTGAATGTCAGTTCCATCTGGCATTTTCGCCTTTTCAATTATTTTCATACTTCTACCCTCGATATCTCGTCTTAAAATCCCCTTGCTCATATAATTCACATCTTTCCATATGTGAGAATCTTGCCTTACTTTTTTGTGTTTTGCTTCTTACGACTTGACAGCAATAACCGCTTCCTTTTGGTTGAGTCTTAACCTCATCAAGCCATTTACAACCGTGACAATTTACCGTCATTTCTTAAACACCTTAATCCTTTTTGAAATACTTCCCTATCCATCCTTCAGCACTAAGCGGCAGATCCGGAGCCCAGGGTATGGGACAGCGCATAATGTCTATAACACGTTCAAGTGACGCAGTGTCTTCCGGTGCCTCGATAACCACCTCGTCATGGACATGGAACACTACCTGAAGACCTTCTATCTCAAGCCTGCTTATTACCACAGCGAGACAGTCTCGTGCGATAGCCTGCACACAGTTTTCAGTAATCTTGCCGCCATAAGTTTCATTTTCACGCCATTTGCGAGTTTTCTGATCCATGCCCATGTAAATAATACTGTGCCCACGGGACTTTTGGACCACCTTTGGCGATACATAATATAACCGTCTCCCACTTGGAAGCTTAATTGAAAGATAATCAGCAGAACCGTCGGCACTTAAAATTCGTTCAAGCAGAAGCTTTCCGCGTACCGTAACGGCGTTTCCGGTACTTATAACCTGCACCGCCGCATTTTCCAGTTCATACCATAGACCGACTATGCGCTTGTTTGCGTTTCGCCAGCGCACCTTTATGTCCTCAAGTTGATCGATGGGAGTATCCTCCGGCAGGTGCCCAGCGGTTATGAGAGCCTGAGTGCCGCCCTGATATCCGAGAGCGAGAGTCGCGGCTTTGCCATACTTGCGGAGCTCATATTCAGGATTTCCTTTTTTAATAAGCTCCGCCGGCACACCGTATAACTGAGACGCGGTCTCCTCGTATATATTTCCGGTTGTCCTGAATACATTTAACACCCATTCCTCACCGGCAAGCCAAGCTATTACCCGCGCCTCGATGGCAGAAAAGTCAGCGTCAATAAGTACATTCCCCGGTGTGGCAATAAACGCCGTGCGTATAAGCTGTGAAAGAGTATCAGGTATGCTGCCGTATATACACTTTAAAGCGTCAGCATTGTTTTGCTTTACCAGATCCCGAGCCAAGTCTAAGGGCTCCGTATATGTACGTGGCAGGTTTTGTACTTGGACTAATCGTCCTGCCCAACGTCCTGTACGATTAGCACCGTAAAACTGTAACAGCCCTCGCACGCGTCCGTCAGCGCACACCGCTTGTTCAATGGCGTCATACTTTTTTGTGCTCGTTTTTCCGAGCTCCTGCCGTATCTCAAGCATGCGCCGCACATTCGGGCTGTTGTCGTCCCGTTCCAGTAACTGTGATACCGTATCTTTATTTAAGCTTTCCGTCTCGTTACCGGTTTCGTTCTCAAGCCATTCGGACAGCTGTCCAATACTATTTGGGTTGTTAAGACCGGATATGCTTCTTGCCTCTTCCATAAGACGGCTTTTGACAGAATTCCCTATATATAGAGCCCCGTTCACCAGTTCCATGTCGACAGCTACTCCGCGTGAATTGATAATGAGATCCGACTCCCATTCTTTCTGTACAGATTCCGGAACCGGCACTGCGGCAAGCCTTTTTTCTATCTCCATTTCCGTTACCACATCCTGAATGTTATATGCTTTGAACAGGTGCCAACGCTCCGGGTTATGGTGCGGGTAGTTTCGTGTACGCATACCATTTGTATTTGTGGGGGCACAGGGCACGCAGAAATAGCGTATAAGGGCTTTACCGGTATTGAGTTTGCGTTTATCCTCCGGCAATCCCAAAGCCCGCCCAGTTGCGTCCAAGCCTGCCGTATAGCCTGCATATAGACCGTGCATCATTGTACAGCGCCACTGCTCCGGCGGGAGCTGCCTGCCAATATACTTTGACAGACAACCCCACTCAAAAGAGGCATTGTATGCGTGCTTTAAGCACTGCGGATCAAGTAAAGCCTCGATAATCCAAGGTGGTAATCTTTCGCCCTGGATGAAGTCGCAACAAACCGGAGCAGCCCCGTTAAATGAATAGCTAAAGAGCATTATTTCAAAATCCGGGCTTTGTATGTACTTAAAAGCACCGGCACGGTCAATCGGTACACTTGAATATGTTTCGAGGTCTATATTTAAATGATCCATTCTATTTTGGCTCCTTATTTTTAATTTGACGGTAACTTGCTGATAATTTGCATAGCCCGTTTATATAGGCTGTCCGGTAATGGGGTTAATCCTTACGCCTCCCTGCTGGGGAGCAGCAGGCTGCGTGTAAGCAGGAGCAACAGGCTGTATGTAAGCAGGGGCAGCAGGCTGTGCAGGATAGGTGCCAGGGCCATAAGCCGGTGATGCAGCGTTGCCGAAATCCGCAAAATCACTTGCGGCAGATGCGCCACCGGAAAGGGGCTCTCCGTCTCTCGTTTTCATCACGTTTCCAAGGCCACATCCTACACCTTTGTTACCCCCAGAGTCGAACGGGAAAAAGTTGATTGTTACCCGGGCATACATGCCGCTGTAAATATCCTGAGGAGCCAGCTCACAGTTTATGTTGTCGATACCAACGACCTGTGGCTTGATTTTTGTAGATGCAGTAAGAACATAGTGTCCCTTACATTCGTCATCAAACGGAAGTCCGGATTGCCTTAGCCCGTCTCCGTCATGCAGAATATTTTTAGCCTGAGGACGTGCGCCGCCCCATTTTTTACTCACCCCATCGTTATATGCGGCGTTGAAAGACGCATTGATGTCGGCAATCGTAGCGGTATCGTTTTTTGGTATCAGCAGGGTTACATTGTACTTGGGATCTCCGCCTTTTTGTGAAATCTGCGGTGTAGTGAGGTGACAATAAGATAAACGCACTTCGCCGGTTAAAACCTTTGTTGCAATATTCTGATACATAGCTTTAATCTCCTTTATTCATAAAAATCTTTTGTTAAATTTTAATCATTGCATTGCTTCCATTCTGCGAGTCCTGTCGGCGTCAAATTCAGCAAAAGTTTTTGTTTTTAATGACCGAGACACAACCGTCTCAAATTCAGCCAGAGCGATTAATTTCTCTGCCGCCTCAATCACCTCTTTTTGGGTTACACCCTTGCGTATCATTAAACCAGTTGGAATGTGGGTAGCTATCCAAAGCCCGTTCGCTTTGTGCAGTCCAATATCATCCTTAATATAACCGTTAACCTGATCTGCCTCAATGCACCCGGTAGACGCCCTGCGCACGCATATGTAAAAATTCCCTTTCTTCATGCGACACCGACCGCCTCTGCAAAATCAGCTGCCGCCGTATTGTATGGCTCGCGTTTATCGGACAAGGGCGCAAGAGTCGGTTTTCCCGGGGGCTTGATTATAAAAGAGCCGAGTGCTTTTGCAAATTCCGTCCTGCCCATAAGTTTCTCAAGCTCTGTAAGTGTTTTTGGTTTTCTATCATATACGAGAGACTCATCGTATCCGGCGGCAATGACAGCCGCGATAGCTGCGTCCTGGTCGGAGAATGCGCGCACGCTTCTTCCCTCTACCGCTTTCCAACCCGGAATGTTTTCGCCTTTTAAGATAGCGCCGAGAGCAAACTCCTCGAGGTCCTTGTACCAAGAAACAAGATCTTTTCCTCTTGCAAGTAAATCCCCAATTTGATCGAACGTCAGAACGTTATTCTCGGAAGACTCCGTACCTTCTCTGTGTTCCGGAATGAGGTCTTTGAATTCTTCAATTGCCATGTTTATATCTGCACGTGCCTTGCACTGAGCCTTACCTCTGCAAAACCGGCAATGTTCGCCAGGATTAAATGTCCCGAGTCCGGCATAGGCCTTTACCGCAATCGGCCTGATACGGTCCCCCCAGGAACGCAGCTCTGATACAGTAATTGTCCAGCTGCTTAACTCATCGTTGACGCGCGGCTGTTCTATATTCATACGCACTTTTTGTATCGTGTCACCGTAAACGGGAGTGTATTTTTTCAACGCACCAAGGGCATAGAGACTCATTTGTGGGTTACCCTCGGCACTTACCGGAACACCCTTTCCGTGTTTGTAGTCGGTAATGGTAAGTGTGTCGCCGCCAATCATAACGCAGTCACAGGTTCCAAATCCCTCCGGCACATAGTCGGAAAAGTCAACGCGCACTTCGGCGGCAACGTATGGTGCACTGTCGTAGGTCATAGCGCATTCGGTCAAGTGCTCTATATATCTGTTGGATGTTACGTCCATCTCGTCGCAATATAACGGATCTTTTTTGAGTTTGCCTAATCTTAAAGCATAAGAGCGAGGCGGAAGAGACGACGTGAATTTTTTCAAGACCTTAAGTTCACAAATAGCGTGAGCAAGTCTGCCCTCTTCGGCATATTCTGACGTGTTTTCCGGAAACTGTTCTTCAAATCTCGGAGCAGCTGTGCAATTAAGCCAACGAGCAGCAGAGGATGCGGACAAAAGAGCGTGCTTCTCATTCACAGGCATCCCAATCACCTGCACTTTCAGCGTCTACCTCTACGATATCAACAAGCTTTGAGCCCTGTATAATCATCTGCGACACTATATAGGAAGCCGGCAAGCCCGTGGCACGATAGATTTCCATAAGCACTGAGTTTGCTTCACCGCTTATCTGTATGCACCGCCTCTCTGCTTTGAGCGGTTTCTTTTTTACGATCCTGAGTTCTATTCTGTTACCCATTTTTGCACCCTCTTTTCATTTAAATCTGTGCCCCTAACGCCCTTAATTCCGAGGCAAATACACCGTAAAGGGACGGATCAAGCGACGTGAGAGCTTCAACATTGTATTTTGCAAGTAAACCGCAAAGGGCGTCCATCTTTCCGGCGTCAACAAGCGCAGTGCCGGCTCGTGCTAACATGTCAAGTGTGTATTGAGGGCCGGAGGTCGGTACAGCGGAAGCCGGCCCAGGGTTAGCTGCAGGTGCAACGGTCTGGGCAGGTGTCACACTCAAAGGTGCACCAACAGGGACCGCACTTGTAGGGTTTACCGGTGCCGGCGGTACAACTTGAGGCAAGGTCTGGGCAGGCGCTTTAGCCGTAGGGTTGTCTACAGGAACAGTAGCCGGTTCTGCATTCTGCGGTGCGGTCTGAGCTTCAGCACGCGTACCGAAATTAATGGTATCCGTGTTGTCAATGTGGTTGTTGTCTGAACCGTACTGACAGCACACGGTGTTTGGAATTTTTCCACCCAGTGCAGCAGCAAGGTTGTTGATAGCGTCTGTAAGTTCAGGCGCCGCAATTGTGATTTTCATTTCTAACATTTTTGTTAGCCTCCTTATATAAATTTTCTTTGTTAGTATGTTCAGTCCTGCAGTCACATTTTTCTCCGGGATCAAGATGAGCTCCGCATATAGGACAGACCTTAAAAAACTCACTCATGCTCATGCTCCGGCTCCTCAGTTTCATCCGTGTAAGGTATTCGGGACTCATAGTAGGCGGATGTGCGTTTCTCATAGATGTCATCCTCGGAATAATGTTTAGCCCTCGCGCTCCAATCGCTGAAACAAGACTCGCACATATAGTGGTTAAGTACCGGAACAAGATACTCGTTCTGAGCGAAAGATCCACAATCGTCGCATATACCGAATCCGCCAAGGCGCGCCGTGTCCTCCGCTGTTGCCTCGTAGTATATAAGCCCGTTTTCAAGAGCCTTCTTTTTCATTTGAAAACACCCTTTCTGACATTTATTTTTTCAGGATTTTTGCTGGCTTCGCGGCTTACATTTTTCGAATTGCTTTTTCGCTGAGTTTTTTGGCAGGCTTTCGGATAATCGAGATCCATAATTCGGCAAGCAAATCGCAGCAGTGTCGGGCATTTTTCAAATAAGATTTCGAGTAGACAAAGCACCAAACCAATTCCCGAAAAAACACCGAAATAAACAGCCAAAAGACAAGCAGTATCAGTAATTGTCATGCTTCCGCACATCCTTCCTCTTCTCTGTTCAGTTCACGCATTTTTCGTTTCCTTTTCTTCTTATAAAGGCGTTCATTCGTGCCTGACTGTTGCAAAAAACGTTTTACCGCTGCAAGTGTCTCCGAGGCTAAGTCGTCCGCCTCATAGTCTGGCATTGCCTCGAGGTTAAGTTCAAGGGGCTTAAGCTTTTTTTCGGACAACCGCCCGGGATCGGCAAAATCGTCCGCAAATATTGTTATTTCAGCGAATGCCATTTTTTCCGATCTCCTCTCTTATTAAATCGTCCACAGTGCAGTGATAGTGATCGGCAATCCGAAGCAGCATCTCTGCAGAGGGCATTTTGAATCCGTTTATCATTTTGCTAATAAAAGTCTGTGTACACCCGGCTATTTCCGCAAGCTGCTCCTGCGTTTCCCCGTGCTCATTCATCAAAGCCCTGAGATTGGCGCTTAATATTTCTTTCACGTTCCCGCATCCCCCTTCTTCCCTATATAGTAAATTTGCATCCGACTCTGACTAAGCTTGCTAAAATAAGGTTTGTTTCGTCCTCACCAAAGCCCTTTGAACGAAACATTTCTTTCATCCCATCAAAACTAAGATATCTGGGAAGGCAAGTTGAAAAATTCTGCCCAAAGTAGCCGGTAAGCCCCTGTTCTTTCGATTTTTCGATAATCTCGTTTGCTGTTTTAACGCTTGCAAATTTCATTTTTTCCGTTCCCCCCTTTGGTTATATTGAATTTAAATTGTAGATTTTAATTTATCGCATAAATGCGACATTAGCGTAAAAAAATAATTACCGCCTCTTCCTCGGTGAGCGGTATCTTCTTTACCATTCTTTGAATCTCACCGATAGTAAATTTATCACCGCCGGATGCCATCTTTCGATAGAAGGTACTTGGATCAATGCCAATTGCATGTGCTACATATTCTTGTGTGACACCCTTTTCGGCGATAGCTCCTTTAAACTTAGGTATGTTCATCTCTATGAAGTCTCCTTTCTTAACTGTTTATCGCGTTTATGCGACTTACAAGTGTATTATAACACTATAAAACGGCATTGTCAACAGTAAATTCGGTAAATATCGCAAAAACAGTATTGCATTTTTGCAACATTAATGGTATAATAGGTTCATGATTAAACAGGGGGGTGGATACTTTGACAACAGGAGAACGAATCAGAAAACTCCGTAAGGAGTATGGGATTACCGCAGACGAGTTAGGAGCTGAAATTGGTGTAGCCAGATCTACCATATATCGATATGAAAATGGTGATATTGAAAAACTTCCGGTTTCGGTTTTAGAACCACTTGCCACATCACTTCATACATCGGTTTCATATCTCATGGGATGGACAGAGGATTCGACAGATTATGAGGATGGAGACCTCATTGCAAGCATCCCACAAAATCTGCTATATGAATTTAACGGTAACGTAAAAAAAGCATACGAAGCCTGGGTATCCAGAACGTCACCTGATGGTGACAAACCAATAAATACGATAAAATGCGAAGAGCCGAACGCTGTGTTCTTGGACGACAAAAAGATATACATGCTGCCGATCTATGAAAGTGTTTCCGCCGGGTTTGGCGCCCAGGCACAGGACAATATTTTAGACTATCTGCCGTGTTATATTACAAACCAATCGGAAGCAGAGGAGTCATTGTGTATTAAAGTAAAGGGCGATAGCATGTATCCCAAAATTGAAGACGGAGATATAATCCAGGTGCACAAACAAACAAGCGTTGACAGCGGATCCATAGCGGTGTTGCTCATAGACGGAGAGGAAGGCGTTGTCAAGCGTGTAGTGTACGGTGATGATTGGATTGAGCTTCACTCAATTAACCCGATGTACCCGGTGTTGCGCTACGAAGGCGCGGACGTTCTGCGGCTTCAGGTCGTGGGTTTGGTGAAGAAAATAATAAAAGATGTATAAAGGCTCATCGGAACGGGAGCTTTATTAAAGGGGAAATGTTTGGTTATGAAAAAATTAAAATGCTGTATCGTATTGCTTATAGCAGTGCTCACAATGGGAACCCTCGCCGCAGAGACGCATAAAACTATCAATGTTGAACCCGGACCTAAAATAATATACGATTTTCAGGCGCTTGATTTAAAGGACGCAAACGGAAATCCGGTAGAAACCTTTATTTATAATGGTACAACATATGTGCCGATACGTGCCATTGCCAGTAACTTTAACAAATCAGTGTACTACGATGAACCTACGAACACAGCATATATAGACTCGATATATACTACGGAAGGAGAGCAGTTCGTACTTTGGTACTTGGCGGAAAAGTGCTATGACTTAAGCTATGACATTGAACAAGAAGCATATCGTATAAACTCATATAATTACTATCTGCTTGAAGACTACGAGAACGCAATGCCTTTTTATTCAGGGTATGTAAATATGGTCAGCGATACATTAGGCAATTTAAATGACATACTGGACGGCATCATATCAATGGATGAGGGTATGGAAGTTTACAGCTTTTATTCTCAGGAATCGTCAGATCTGAAAAGCGCTATCTCGCTGCTGCAAACAGAACTTGAGAGAGCGGAAAGAATATTCGGCTACTATTGTGAGAGTGGCTACGGATACGATTACGCATTAGCTGCCAAAACAAAAATATCATTAGAACTCGACGGAATCCGAGAGGACGTAGGAAAAATATTTGACCTAATAGCCATAACGCAAAAACGATATACGGGACCTTTGTCGAAGGGAATATTAGGATAGACAATGCTAAAAGTGACTCAAGATCGAAACAGGAGGTGAGCGCATGGCAAAAAAGAAAACGTCCGAAATAAAAACCGCTGCAATATATGCCCGTTTTTCATCGCATAATCAGCGTGAAGAAAGCATAGAACAGCAGATAGCTGAGTGCCGGGCATACGCAAAAGCAAACGGTTTGACAGTGGTGGCAGAATATTCGGACAGTGCCATGACCGGTCGAACGGATCGCAGACCTCAGTACCAACGGCTTCGGCGTGACGCAAAGAAAGGATTGTTTTCTTTTATAATCGCATACAAGTCCAACCGTATAGCACGAAACCTGCTTAATGCACTGACATTCGAGAACGAAATGGATCTCCTGCACATTCAGGTTGTTTATGCAAAGGAAGAGTTTGGTAACACTCCAGCCGGGCGTTTTGCGTTGCGAATGATGATGAACGTCAATCAGTTTTACTCTGAGAATTTAGGCGAAGATATAAAGCGTAACCAGGAAGCGAACGCCAGGCAGTGCAAATCTAACGGTCCTGCGTCGTTCGGATACAAAACAGGAGAAGACGGACGGTTTGAGATTGATGAAAAAACAGCACCAATAGTTCGTGAAATATATACACGAGTAGCTTGCGGCGAATCATACGCCGATATTGCTGCCAACCTAAACGCCAGGGGCGTCAAAACGCGAACGGGCGGAACGTGGGGTAAATCAAGTTTTGCTACAATATTGAGTAATGAACGGTACATAGGCATCTATATTTTTGATGGTACAAGAATTGAAGGCGGAATGCCAAGCATTATTGAGAAGGAGTTGTTTTATAAAGTGCAACAAATTCGCGAAAATAAAAAAGTCACCCAGGGGCGACACCGTGAGAACGGCGATTATCTCCTAACCGGCAAGCTGTACTGTGGAAATTGTAAATCGTACATGACCGGCATGTCCGGGACCAGCAAGACCGGGGATGTACACTATTATTATGCATGTAACGAAAAACGCAAGAACGGAAATTGTGATAAGAAAAATGTTAAAAGAGACTACATAGAATCGGTAATCGCGCAAGCAATACGTAATCTTATTCTTTCCAATAATACAATAAACTGGATGGCCGACAAGACAATGCAATATCAGGAAGCACACAAAAACGCTCCGGAGCTTGTACTTTTGAAAGATCAAATTTCGGACACGGATAAAGCTATAAAGAACATGCTCTCAGCAATTGAAAAAGGGATAGTAACGGAGTCAACAAAAACAAGGCTCATCGAGCTTGAAGGGCAGCACGCTGACCTCATGGTGAAACTTGCCGCCGCCGACTCAGAACAGTTTTACGTCACACGTGATCAAGTTGTTGAATACCTACAATCTTTTGCGGACGGTGATATTGCTGATAAAGGCTATCAAAAAAGACTTTTTGACAAGTTTCTAAAGGCAGCATACCTGTACGACGATGGACGTGTAAAGCTTGTTTTCAATCTGTTTGACAGCTCAAAAGATACAGAATACCCACTATCGGAAGAAGATAAAGCGAGTTCACTTAAGATCCCGTATGGTGGAGGCGAGGAGAATCGAACTCCTGTCCGAAAACTCATCGACACAGCCTTCTACGAGCGTAGACTGTCTATAAGATTCCCCGAACGAACCGCCGGCAGTCAGGCCGTCCGCTCCGGTAGCTTCATAGTATCATGACAAGCCTCAAAGCTTTGGCTCGTTCACGTTCACTGCTGATTCACGCCATAGCCCGGGCCGCAGTACTCCCGGGTATGACGGCCGCCGTAATTAGGCAGCGTAAGCTAAATTTTTGTTAGCGTTTATTTTTAAAATTGCGGCGTTTTTAAGAGCTCCCGCACCTCTGCTCGCTTACCGTGCTTCAAAATCCCCGTCGAAACCTTTACGCCCCCGTGATTTTCAGTACACTTTATGTTTTATTTTACCTTTTACTCTTTACGCTTGCTTTACCTCCATAAACCTATGCTTAATACTGATTTCTCTGCTTCATCGCCCGGTCAATGTCTCTTGCGGCTTCCTTCTTTGCAATCGAGTCGCGCTTGTCATACAGCTTCTTACCCTTGCACAGTCCTACCTCTACCTTGACTCTTGCACCCTTGAAATACAGCTTCAGCGGCACTAACGTATATCCTTCTTTTCCCACTAATCCGAAAAGCTTGAGTATTTCTCTCTTATGCATTAACAGCCGCCTGTCACGCAAAGGATCTCTGTTGAAAACATTTCCCTTTTCGTAAGGGCTTATGTGTATGCCGGTGGCAAACAGCTCTCCTTTTTCTATCGTACAGTAGGAATCCTTGAGGTTTACAGTTCCTGCACGTATACTCTTAACTTCGGTCCCGGACAGCTCTATGCCCGCTTCGTACGTGTCTTCCACAAAGTAATCGTGGTACGCTTTCTTGTTTTGCGCCGCTATCTTTACATTTTCCGTGCTTGCAGACATACTATCCCTCCGTTTCCTCTGATATATAAAATACGCGCTCCCGCTGTATTCGGTGTGCACAAGCGCGGCATTTTCCGCCTACTCACTTAACAAACCCACCGAAGCAGTTGTATTATACTATAAAACCAAAAAAAATACAATAGCGTTGCCGGCTTTTTTTCTTACAAATAATTTCATTTTTTGCCGCTTCATATCAAAATATACTGCTTTTTTCATATTTTCTTTGTTTTTCTGCGCTTTTTTCCAAATACATTAAATCACGGCGTTTCGCCAAAATAAATTCTTTTTCTGCAAATATTCATATAGTATTAACATTTATTTGTGACTTTCATGTATAATTTACTTATATCAAATTTACATAATCGAAAGGATACGCACCGCAAAGGGCGCAAGTGATAAAATGAAAAGCCGTTCCAATACCGTAGTTTATTTCTTTATTTTCGCACTGATTGTTGCCAACTTTTTTATTTATTCAAAAATCTTTACAAACTCAATCCCTGAACCGTCTTATGCTGTATCAGACGGCAACATAAATGATAACGGGGACAGCGGCACTGATACCACGGACAGCTCTGACGCTCCCGGAAACAATCAGGGCTCCGCTCTGTCGCCTGATTACAAGTATATAACGGCGAATGTTTCCGATACATACTCAGGCTCGCTTGTACTTGTAAACTCCTCACACGAATTCAAGTTCGACAATGTTCCGACAGTTGTTGAGAAGAGCGTTAGCGACAGCGTGTATTACAACAAAACCTCCGGCTATTCCGTAAAAGATACCAATGTGACCATGGATACCGTCGCTATCTCTGCGCTCAACAAGATGATGGACGATTTCTATGCCCACATGGGAAATAAAAAAACAATAATAATTACCGAGGGACTGCGTACTTTTGAAGAACAGCAGGAAATTCTCGCGCAGAAGATAGAGCAGTACGGCGCAGATCAGAGTATTGCTCAACAGCCTGGATTTTCTGAGCACCATACCGGATACGCAATGGATATAAACCTTTATATTGACGGCGTCATGGATACTTTCACCGGAGAAGGCGAATACTCCTGGCTCTCTGAAAACGCATACAAATACGGCTTTATTCTGCGTTACCCGGAAGGCAAGGAAACAAAAACCGGCATAAGCTATGAGCCGTGGCATTTCCGTTATGTCGGCACGGCTCATGCCCAGTACATGCATGATAACAATCTCACTCTCGAAGAATACATTGATACCCTTGCGCTTTATCCTTTTGAGAGCGAACACCTGAAAGTGACCGATCAAGCTACATCGGCGCAGTATGAAATATACAGCGTAGCCGTTACGTCAGACGGGACAAAAGTTCCGGTTCCTTCGGCTCTTGAAGGGACAGAGTACACACTGTCAGGCGATAATGCGGGACATATAATAGTTACCGTAAAGAAAGCTGAAGGTTAAGTCGCTTTTGGGTTAGCTCAGAACGCTTTTGAGTTTAACTCAGATATTAGATATTGGATAAATTCACGCTTTATGCATGTCGGAGGATAAAATGTCTGTTTTTGTATACACAAGAAAAACCAATTATTATGAAACCGATTGTATGGGGATTATTCATCACAGCAACTATTTCCGCTATTTTGAAGAAGCGAGAACCGCGCTCATGGATAACCTTGGCTTAAGCTACGCAAAAATGGAACGTGACGGCATTGTAAGTCCGGTTCTGCATGTTGAGTGCGACTATCGATTGCCGGTCAAATTCGGAGAAACAATCGATATCTCCGTGCTTATAACAGAATACAACGGATTCAGATTAAAATGCGAATACACAGTTACCGACCACGAAACCGGAGCCGTACGAACAAAGGCTTCGAGCAGTCATTGCTTTGTTTCCGGCGAAAGCGGTCACCCCGTACGGCTGAAAAAAGCTATGCCGGAGGTTCACGAGGCGTTCCAAAAATACTTTGAGGACTGTTCCCATGAAAAAAATGAAAATAGCGAAGATAAATAAAAAAACAGATTGAGCTCTTTTTCTGCAAAGTTTAAACTCAGACACAAATTGTGAAAAAAGGAAAGGGTGTTCTTTTTGGCAAAATACACACGCCATTTGACAGGTAATTTCAGCCGGATTTTAAACAGAATACATGATGGAATAATGAACGGAAGCGTATCCGCGTCTTTTGAGGAATCGGAAGATTTCAGCAAGGACGGAGTGAGATGCGCTGTCAGGGTGTATGAAAGATACAGCTATTTCGGAGGCAACCGGGTAAGCTTGAACGTAACTCTTTTCGGTGCTGACGGAGACGTCGATCTTTGCGCTGTTACTTCCGGCGGAAGTCAGGCAATGTTCTTCAAAATAAACACCGTCGGAGAGGAAAATTTTTTGCAGTGCCTTATTGACATTGTGAACGACTTGGATTAACATAATATCGGAGTTAAAAATATGCGTTGCTACTGAATTGTCAGCGTTATAAAAATATCCGGAGAGGAGTTTTTGCCATGCTTAAGGCGGGGATTGTCGGCGTAGGCTGTATAAGCGGAATATATCTTGAAAATCTGACAAAAGTATTTAAGGACGTTAAGGTTGTAGCTCTTTGCGACCTGATACGCTCAAGAGCAGAACAGGCGGCTGAAAAATACGGTATTGAAAAGATTTACGACACGATGTATGAGCTGTTTGAAGATCCGGAAATAGACATTGTGCTGAACCTTACAAGACCGTACCAGCACTTTGAAGTATCAAAGGCGGCTCTTAACGCAGGAAAGCACGTATACTCCGAAAAGCCGCTCGGAGCTGAGCTTTCGGAGGGGATTGAGCTTGTAAGAATCGCCGAGGAAAAAGGGCTGATGTTAGGCGGAGCGCCGGACACCTTTATGGGCTCGGCTATACAGAGCTGCCGCAGGCTTATTGACTCGGGACTGATAGGCGAAGTTATCGGCGGAAGATGCGCGATGGCGTGCCACGGAATGGAAACATGGCATCCGGATCCTGATTTTTACTATCAAAGAGGCGGCGGGCCTTTGCTCGACATGGGACCGTATTACATTACGGCGCTTATCAACCTTTTGGGCGGAGTAAAGAGCGTATACGGCTACACCCACACCTCGTACCCAACACGTCTTATTACGTCTCCTGAACATAACGGTGAAATAATAAAGGTAAACACGCCGACTCACATCGAAGCTTTTCTGACCTTTGAAAGCGGCGTGACGGTTTCTCTGCTTACATCGTATGACATATACAACTCAAAGCAAACCAACATTGAACTGTACGGTACAAAGGGCACTTTGTACGTTCCCGACCCGAACTGTTTCGGCGGCGAAATAGTATTTTTCAACGGTGAAAAGGGAGAAGCAGAAAAATATCCGCTTGAATTTGACTATGACGTCAACTCAAGAGGGCTCGGCTTTGACGATATGGCCGTTTCTGTTGAAAGCGGAAGAAACTGCCGCACGTCGTACAAACAGACTTTGCATGTGCTTGAGGTTATGGACAGCGTGTACCGCAGCGCCGAGCAGGGAAAACCGGTAGAAATCCGGTCGCATTTTGAAAGAGAAGCTCCCATGGACGCTTCTCTTGAGCATGGTAGGCTTTGATTTGTTTTATGCGGGCTCCTCCCCAAACCTCGCACGAGACGTTTATGGGGCACTGCCCAGCGGCGAAGCGCCGCTGCAATTTACGCGGGCGGCTGTGAGCCGCTGCAATTTACGCGGACGAGCAAGTGAAAATAACGTATTTTGTTTTTCGCCAACCAATGCCCGTTTGTGCTGCATAAATTCAACCGCACAAACTCAAACGGCGCTCCAAAACCAATTATAAAAAAACAAAAAACTCAATAAGACACTGATGTGTCAGCCCCATATTATTACTGTAAAAATAAAAATTTTGTGTTTTTTTACGAGCGAAAAAAGGGCGGCATATACCACAAATACAAACAGAAAGAAGTGATGCCGGTGCGGTTAAAAAACAAAACAGTGCTTGTACAAAAATTCAAAGAATCGCTTGCGGCTGTTCTTCCCATAACCCTTATAGTTTTTGTGCTGTGTTTCTATGTCGTTTCCGTGCCGTCAGACATCCTTATGGCTTTCGTTGTGGGAGCCGTACTGCTGATACTCGGAATGAGCCTTTTTACTTTGGGAACCGACCTTTCCATGACGCCGGTGGGCGAATACGTCGGCTCGGCTATGACAAAAACAAGAAAACTGTGGCTCATCATTATTTTAAGCGTTGTACTCGGAGGACTTATAACAGTCTCGGAGCCTGATTTGCAGGTACTTGCCGAACAGGTTCCGGATATTCCTAATTCAGTTATCGTGGCGGCGGTCGCGGCGGGCGTCGGTTTGTTCCTCGCCGTGGCAATGCTCAGAATAATTTTCAGTCTCAGGCTTACACACATGCTTGTTATACTGTATGCGGTCGTGTTTGTTATGGCATTTTTTGTGCCGGACAATTTTCTGTCCGTAGTTTTCGACTCTGGCGGCGTAACTACCGGTCCTATGACAGTTCCGTTTATAATGGCGCTCGGTGTTGGTGTTTCATCTATTCGTGCCGACAAGAACGCCGAAAACGACAGCTTCGGTCTTGTAGCTCTGTGCTCGGTAGGTCCGATAGCTGCACTGTCGATTTTCGCACTTATTTTCAAGCCCGGCAAAAGCGAGTACACGCCTGTGGAAATTCCTGATGTAGGGATGTCCCGTGAACTCTGGAAAATATTTACCGATGAAATTCCGAAATACCTTGCCGAAGTTGCCTTGGCACTGCTTCCGGTAATGCTGTTTTTCCTTATATTTCAGCTCTTTATGCTGCGCCTCAAAAAAGACGTGCTTATCCGTATAGGCATAGGTTTTTTATACACTTACGCAGGGCTTGTTCTATTCCTTTGCGGAGTCAATGTCGGCTTTATGCCGGTGGGAAATTATATAGGTCGTCAGCTGGGAGCTCTTGACTATAACTGGATTATAGTGCCTATCGGTATGATAATAGGATATTTTATCGTTGCCGCGGAACCGGCGGTGCATGTTCTCAACAAACAGGTTTATGAAATAACCTCCGGCACAATTCCAAGCAAGGCTCTGTCGATAAGCCTTTCCGTGAGCGTTTCGCTTTCGGTCGGACTTTCAATGTTAAGAATTGTCGCGGGAATTCCGATAATGTATATACTTATTCCCGGATATCTTGCGGCGATTGTTCTGTCTTTCTTTGTTCCGCCGATATTTACGGCAATCGCTTTCGACTCCGGCGGAGTTGCCTCAGGTCCAATGACCGCTACCTTTCTTCTTCCGCTTGCTATGGGCGTCAGTACGGCATGCGGCAGGGACGTTGTCACGTATGCGTTCGGAGTTGTCGCAACTGTTGCCATGACGCCGCTTATCACCATTCAGGTGCTTGGGCTGATTTACAAAATTAAGGAAAACGCTCAGAAAAAGAATCGTCAAAAACTCCTTGATGAGCAATTCGGCGACAGCGATATAATAGAAATGGAAGATGACGGCTGATACCCTTAGGAATGCTGATAAATCCGTTTAATTTGATGTGCGGCGGAAAATATCGGTACTGCATTTTATGCAATCCGGAAAGGAACAGGTGAAAAGATGAGCGAATACAGTCTGCTCATAAACATACTAAACAGAGAGCTTGAGGACGTTTACCTCGAGTACTACAAAGCAAGCGGCGTTAACGCCATGTTTTCCTGCTTATGCTGCGGTACGGCAAGCAAAAGCGTACTTGATTACTTAGGCTTGGAAAAAAACGAAAAAATAATGTTTCAGTCAATTGTCGCTTACGACAACGCAAAAAAAATAATGGGCGGATTGGTAAGCAAAATGGGAATTAACCTTCCCGGTACGGGAATTGCGCTAACCATTCCGGTCGGAAGCATTGCCGGAAGCGCTTCGTTAAAATATCTTACTGAAGGACAGTCCGCCGGTGCTCACCAGGCAGACGAGGTAAAGAAAATGAGTGATTACATGTATACGCTGATTACGGTCATTGCGGAAAAAGGCTGTTCCGACATGGTTATGGACGCGGCGAGAAAAGCCGGCGCCAACGGCGGAACAGTAGTGCACGCCAAGGGCACTGCGACTGAATTTACCGCAAAATTTTTCGGAGTATCCATTGCCTCCGAAAAAGAAATGATATATATTGTGGCAAGAAAAAATGACAAAGACAAAATTATGAAAGCGATACTTGAGGACGCAGGTCCCGCAACCGACGCACGTGCGGCAGTTTTCTCCCTTCCGGTTGAAGACGTGGTGGGACTTCGCAGTGTAATGGAACAGGAATAGGTCAAAAAACAGGTCACAGGAATAGCTCAAAGAAACAGGTCGCAGCAATATGCCAACGGAATATGTCAAAAAGGCAAAAACAGCACGCAGTTCGCTTAGCGGTTATTCATATGAATCATGTAAAATCGGCTTCTGAAGGCACTCGGGTACACGCCCTCGTGGTACTTAAAAAAGCCGATGAAAGCCTTATCGTCAGTAAAACCTAACTCGTACGCTATCTCCTTGACGTACTTGCCGGTGGTGTTCAGCATTTCTTTTGCTTTTGCCAGCACAAGGCGTTCCGTTATGGCTTTAGTTCCGGCTCCGTAATGCTTTTTTAGCAGTCTTGAAACATGGTCGGGGGAAAAACCGAAATGCTTTGCGGTCTCTTTTGCCGTAAGTCCGGCTTTTGCGTTGACCCGGAGCCACTCGTATATTTCAGCGGCGGTCTTATCCTTGCCGGCGCAGTTTGATGAGCCGAGATATTTTATCTCAGTAAGTATTCTCACCAAAATCGAGCTTACCATTTCCCTTGCGTCGGACGGCAGAAACGCATAGTGCAGAAGTTCTTTGAACAGATACGCGTTGTCAAAGCGTGCAAGAAAACGGTTTCCAATATCAAAATCAGGAATATCAGTATGAAAATGCAGCCAGTAAAAACTTACCCGGCTGCTTTTTTTATATCCGAAATGGCGCTTATTAGCTTCCAAAAGCAGCAGCTGTCCTTTCTCAAGACATATCTCGGAGCCATCGTCGTTCATATATACCTGCCCTTCGGTAACATATATTATTTCGTGCGTGCGTTCCGTTCGGTCGGGATGAATCCATTCTTCAGATGTGGAAAAAAGTCCTCCGTAATCAAAAAATATTCCGGGATGAGCAAGGTTTGTCATGTCGGATTTTCCTACCTTCTGTCGTGTTTTTCGTATTGTTTTTACCCGACTTTTATTATACAATGTATTCGTAAAAAGTCAATATACGGCTTAATATCACGAGGGAGGACTGATTGCCCATGAAATTATTCGATTACAGAAAAGTCGACATTACTTCCGGCTATGTTGCGCTCAAGCAGGAGATGAATCGGAAAATCACGATAAACTCCGTGTACGACCGTTTTTGCGAGACCGGAAGAATAGGTGCGTTTGATTTTAACACAAAGGATGTTCACTGTTTTTGGGACAGCGACGTAGCCAAGTGGATGGAAGGCGCTTCATACATTATAGCAAAGCACCCGGATCCGGTTCTTGAAGAGAGAATTGAGGCGCTCATAGACAGGATAGAGCGACATCAGGACAAAAACGGGTATTTCAACATTTATTTTACCGTAAAAGAGCCTGAAAAGCGTTTCACCGACAGAGGCGCACACGAACTGTACTGCGCAGGTCACTTATTTGAGGCGGCTGTCGCGTATGCCGAGGCAACGGGAAAAACACGTTTTCTTGAGTGCATGGAAAAATACGCCGATTACATATACAAAGTTTTCGTAACCGACGGTTCGGCGGCTTTTGTCACGCCAGGACACGAGGAAATCGAACTTGCGCTGTTTAAACTGTACAGTTACACAAAAAAAGAAAAGTATCTTGAGCTTGCGGAGTTTTTCCTTGAAAAGCGGGGAAACAACGACAAGGACGCAAATACCGACTACAACCAGAGTCACAGGCCTATAAGAGAACAGACCGAAGCGGTAGGACACTCTGTAAGGGCGGTATATCTTTACTCGGCTATGGCGGATCTCGCGCGCATAACCGGCGATGATACACTTAAAAAGGCTTGCAGAACTATTTACGAGGATATAGTAAACAAAAAAATGTACATAACCGGCGGCATAGGTTCGTGCCACTTGGGAGAGACCTTTTCCAAGCCGTATGATCTGCCGAATGAACAGGCGTACACCGAAACCTGCGCCGGAATAGGGCTGATGTTTTTCTGCAGGAGAATGATGCAGCTTGATAATCTTGCCGAATATTCGGACGTTATAGAACGGGTATTTTACAACGGAGTACTTTCGGGTATTTCACTTGACGGAAAATCGTTTTTCTATGAAAATCCGCTTGAAATAACCCACTTAAACCACTTTACAAATTCCTACGGTTCACGCAGATATCCCATTACCCAGCGGCTTGAGTGCTTTAACTGCTCCTGCTGTCCGCCAAACATAAACAGGCTGCTTCCTGTTTTGGAAGAGTATATTTACGGCATTGACGGCGACACTCTATATGTCAATCAGTTTACCTCAAGCAAGCTTTGCGAC
Source organism: Clostridiales bacterium (assembly GCA_003343885.1). Classification (GTDB taxonomy): domain Bacteria; phylum Bacillota; class Clostridia; order Oscillospirales; family CAG-382; genus UMGS882. The sequence continues at coordinate 54,520 of QAKH01000107.1, forward strand.
GGCGGGATATCATGTGAGATGAGCACAGACTATCCTTTAAGCGGAGAAATTGCCATACGTGCCGTTGGCGTCGGAAAAATAGCGGTACGCATACCCTCATGGTGCGCAGGCTTTGAAATTGACGCTCCGTACACTCTTGACAAAGGGTATGCGGTCATCGAAAGCGGAACGGACGGCGGAAAGGAAATAAGGATAAATTTTGACATGACTCCGTTTGCCGTACGTTCAAACAGCAAGGTTGTGGAGGATGCCGGAAAGCTATGCATACAGGCCGGTCCGGTAGTGTACTGTGCGGAAAGCATAGACAATTCGGAAAATCTGTACGAATATATTCTTACTGCTGATTTCGAAAGCAAAGTTAAGTTTAACGCTTTATACGGACTTAACGAACTGGAGGTAAGCGCTTGGCGCATAGACGACGGAAACAACGGAAACAAATCCGAATCTTTGTACTTCCGCGCCGACAGCGCCAAAAAGCCGGCAGCCGAACGCACTGCACTCCGTATGATCCCATATAACTGTTTTGCCAACCGTGCCGACTGCGATATGAAAACATGGTTTAATGCGTTTTTAAATTGATATTGTATTATGGGTTATTTATGGGGCTCTGCCCCATACCCCGCACGCTTTTTTAGAAAAAGCGTGGGAAAAACAATGTTTTGCCGCAAAG
>QAKH01000013.1 GCA_003343885.1 Clostridiales bacterium
TTGAATTTCCACAGTATGTGGAAACGCAAGAATGCGCAGTTTTTCTTTACCTCTCAGCGACTGCGGGCTAACACATCAGTGTTTTTTGAAATCTGTGGGTTTTTGTTATATTGGGATTTGGTTTTATATCTGAGTTTTCGTGCTGGAATTTATGGCACGAAAACGGGCTTGTTTTCGCGTAAGATTAAATTTGTTATTTTAGCTTGCTCTCCCGCGAGTATTGCAGCGGCGCTTCGCCGCCGCACGAACGGAGTGAGTGGGATACTTGGCGGTAAAACATTGTTTTTCTCCCACTTTTTTCAAAAAAGTGGGCGGGGCTTGGGGCAGAGCCCCATAAAACTTTCGTATTGTTCGTCCGCGTAAATTGCTGGCGGTCACACCGCCTTTGTGCGGTTGAATTTGTGCCGCAAAAACGGGCTTGTTTTCGCGCCGAAAAAAGCTTTGCATACATTACCGAGTCGTATACATGCTCAAGCCATACTCCCGGATATGCTTCTCCGATAAGAAATATGTCCTTGTCTGCACCGTTCAGTTTACCAATATGTTTTTCTTTTATTGTGTTTTCTATTATTCGGCAAATTCCTTTGATTTTTTGATGATTCATTTATAAAAATCTCTTTTTGCCGATTTGCTTTAGGTGTTCAAAATTTTTAGTCAATTGTTTTTTCAATGAACTCACAAGACTGATTAAACCATTTAGAAAATTCTGTGTAGCCTGTACCAAGTCCGATACCGTGAGTTCCGTCGGTGTAACCGTGAATTTCCACCGTTTTGCCTGCTTCTGTCATTGCATTTGCCAGTGCAACCGAGTTTTTCTCGGGATTTACAGCAGTGTCAAGTGTGCTGTAGAAGATAAAGGCAGGAGGCATTGCAGAGAGATTGTTTGAGTAGGAATACTTTGCAATGAGTGCCGCATTTGTTTTGTTTTCTTCGCCTAAGAATATGCCCGGCATTGTGGGATATGTGCCGTCACCAAGCGTTGTTACGGCGTATCCGAGAATCACTGCATTCGGCTTGGAGGAAACCTCGCCGATTGCATCTTCTGCAAGGTTTTCGGAAGGCTCATGCTGACAAACCATTGTTGCAAGATGTCCGCCTGCGGAAAATCCGAGAACGGCGATTTTATCGGGATTTATTCCGAAATCTTTCGCAAAGTAGCGTACATATTGTACTGCTCTTTGTCCGTCTGCAAGAATTGCGTTGCCATTATAAGGCTGGTATCTGTATGTTACGACAAAGGCTGAGATGCCTTTGTCGTTATATGCTTTTGCAATACTTGAGCCTTCGTTTACGGTAGAAAGCTGGAAGTATCCGCCGCCGGGATAAATTACCACTGCTTCATCAGAGCCTTCGACGATGTAAGGTGTAATGGTTGCATAATTTGTTGCATCTTCGTTATGGTAAGGCACTTCGCCTTCATGCCACAGATTTGCTGTAGTATGATTTGTGATTTCTGCCTTTGCAGGACGCATTTCTTCCGCCTTAAGAATCTTTGCCATTTCTTCAGCAAGGCGTGTTCCAAGCTTTTTAGCACCGTTTTTATCCGGATGTACACCATCGGAGGTAGTATATTCCCAGCCTTTTGTTGAAATATAGAAAACCTTGCTGTCGTTCATTTCTGATACGGCAGTTTTTATATTTTCAGAATGTATTTGGAAATAGGGGACAACTGCAAAAATTGGGGTGTCAGGATATTTCTCACGAAGTCTTGTGAGAACTGCCTTGTATTCTGTGATAAAGGTGTTTGCAGAAGCTGAACCGTCGTTATGTCCATGGTTTATTACTATTGCATAGGGATTTTTAAGAGCATCAATAGGGGTGTCTGCAAGCACATTGTCGATGACACTCAGGCATTTTGGAACATTTCCGCTTCCGCCTTTGGTAACACCTGATGCACCGAAGCCATTTGTATAGGAAACTGCACCTAAAAGGTGTGATGTAACAAAGGGAAACTCATATATTGCAGAGTTGACATTCGGATTTGATCCCGTACCCAGAACATTTATACCCTCGGTTATGCTGTCGCCGTAGTAAAGGATAACAGGATTTGCCGGTTCAAGCCCCACTACCTTACCACCATTATCGATAACAACCTTTTCAACAGCAAACCCGTCGCCGGTTGTCCACTTATTAGCCTGATATTCATAGAATCCGTCAACGATAACTCTTATATAGTGCTCCTCCGATGAAAGGTTTTCTGCTATTACATAATCACCTGTAAGTGTTGTTATCATTCTAACGGGAGCTGAACCGTCAACAGACACTGCAACGGCAGGAGCCTGCTGTGCCGTAGAGTGAAGACGCAGAGCAACCGTTGATGTACCTTCAACCTTGAAGAACATTTCAGCACCCTGGGAGATTGTTGCTTTGCAAGCAACTTCATTAACAGTTTTGTCATACCATCTGCCAATATACCCAATTTCTTCGTCTTCAAGCTCTGCATAGTTGAGAGCGTAGGTAGAAGTAAATTCTTTGTAATATTCCGCTGTCATTAAAGCAACATGGGCTGCAAGCATTTTGTAGCCGTCATATCCGCAGTGAAGCTCATCAATGGGCATATATGTTGCAATATTATCATAGGTAATACCGCAGCAATTGTAGTTGTCTATAACTTTAAGTCCGTACTTTTCACCAAACTGCTTAACAACGGAACAGGTGGTTTCAAGGACAGTTCTGTCACGCTTTGTTGTAACAGGAGGTGTCATAAGGATAATTTGTGCGTTACCATCGGTCTTTTCTGCAACGTGTTCGATAATTCTTGCATAGTAGCCTGTCTGTGTTGCTGCATAGCTGTCGGGACTTCCGGATGCAGTGTCTGCATCAATGGTGTCGGTAAGTCCGTTGTTTGTGCCAAGCATTATTATTACTATATCGGTATCAGCGGTAAGGCTGCTTTCAATATTTGGCAGATAGTTATAATAGAGCTCGCAGGAATATCCGCACCTACCGGCATTTGTCACATTTGCTCCTGTGAAAAGGTCAAAGAAATAGGGATAGCCTTCTTTTTTTACATTTGCCGTACCTGCAGGAATCGATCCGTAATCACCTTGTGTCAAGCTGTCGCCGATGCAGACAACATTAAGATTTTCAAGAATTGACAGGTCTGCATAATTTTTTATGCAGACGCTTGTTCCTCTGATTTCCTCTGCATTTACTGCAGTTCCGCATTCATAGGTGTTTTCTCCGTTAGTCCACGATTTAACAGGCGTCTCGCCCAGCACCGCAGGGAATACAAAAGTTGTTCCTTCGGCACTCATATATTCACTGTATCCGGTTTCTTTGTCAATAAGTTTAACGAAATTTGCATATTCATCAATAACAGGCACTTCCTTTGAAGCACACAAGGGAGCTAATCCTGTTTTGCTGTCAAAAAGAAATGCTCTTACTGTACTTGTATCCTTAGTGTCAAGCCCCTCATTTTCAAAGAGAAAAGTTGCTTCTTGGCTGACAGGACGAACAATACTGTCGCACATTCTGCCGCTTTCGTAATAACTTGACACAACGAGTATAGCAGGTTCTTCTGTTCTCACCTTAACATTTTCGTCTGTAAGAGCTATTGCTACTCCGCTTTCACTCCAAACGGCATAAAGAGTAGTATCCTCTGTTAAGCAAACAGTATCAATGATTTCTCCGTCAACGCTTCTTGACCATCCCATAAAATGCATATCGTCGGATTCGGGATGCTGATAGTCCGAAAGATTAATCTCTGTTTGCGCGGGAACTCCGTATTCGTATTTACCTGTTCCGTAATCAAGTGTCAGCCTTGCCTCGGCGCACACACGTATTGACGATATCTCAAAGAAGTAGTCGGTATCGGCGGTATTCTTTATTTCAAAAGGATCTATTCTTAAATGAGTTACCGTAGAGTTCCAGTTGGCGCACTTGCTCATATCGACGATATAAGTGTCAAAGCCCTCCATCGCGCTCCTTTGCGCAACGCTTGCGCTTAAATGCTGCTGCCACGGCGTATCTGTCGTCCGTACAAAGAAAACCTCCGCCTTTTTGCTTCCGAAAGAGCCGTCAGGGATATTGTGCCGCATATCAAATACGACGTACTTATACTCGTCGGCGTTTATATTAAGCGTATCGTTTCTCAGCCATACATCGGCATTACTTTCCGAAAATCCGACTTTTATTGCTCCGTCTGCCGTTATTCCCCCGTCAACGCCGTTGACAACCGACCAGCCGTGGTAACTGCCGTCGGCAAAAGTCCACTCTATCGACGCATTTTTCGTCCAGAGGGCGGAAAGAACAGTATCCGAATCAAGAGATACGGTGGTTACTTGTTCTCCGGTTTCGGGATTGCTCCAGCCGGCAAAGGTATATCCGCTTCTCTGCGGCTCGCCGTATTCTGAAAGGTCAATTTCGGTATATGCCGGAACGGTATATATATCGGAAGAACCGCCGTCATAGCCTGCAAAAAGCGTAAGGGAAGCCGCCGGAACAAGTCTTATGTTGTCAAGCTCAAACCAGTACTCTCCGTCGGAAGGCGAGAGCGTTTCAAACGGATCTATGCGGAGCGTTGTAACAGTACCGTTCCAGACTCCGCAATTTGACATATCAACGACGTACGTTTCAAATTCCTCTGACGCGCTATGCTGATCAACGCTTGCAGACCGGTGCTGTCCCCAGCCGTCGCCGGTGCGCTTGAAGAACACCTCCGCCTTTTTGCTTCCGAACGAACCGTCCGGTATATTGTGGCGCATGTCGAACACAACGTATCTGTATACCGACGTATCGACGTCAAGGTCCTGCGTGTACGCCCACACGTCGGCAATCTTTGACGAATAGCTTAACTTGAGCGTTTGTGCGGAAGTGTCGGAAGAATATGCGTCCTGTGCTATCCAGCCCTGTGCGGTTTTATCGTCAAAATCCCATTTCATTACGGGAAGAACGGATTTTTCGTAGTTTGCGTACACGGTGGTGTCTTTGTCGAGAACAAGGCTTGTTATATAATCTTCGGCGCCCGGCTCAAGCGAGTATCCGAGGAATCCCTCAGACGTTTCAAGCTGTGTAAGGTCAACCGTGCTTCCCGGATAATAGGTGTAAACCGTTCCCGGATCTGACACGCTTGTTTTGACAGTCAGCCTTAAGTCTCTGTGACACAGCTTGATGTAATCAACACGGATATTTCCGTACACGTTGTCAACTATATCGAGGTAAAGCTGTTTTATTTCACCCGTCCATGCGCTCCAGTCAGAAACGGTCCAGGAAACCTCTCGAAGAGTCTTGCCGTCGGCAAAAGACGCAAGTATGGAGGAATCCGCTCCACGCCCTCTTACCGGTTTAATATAGTCCGGCTGTTCCTTTGTTGAAATATACATGAACGGCTTTGAGTCGGCCGCGACCTCGTCGGCGATATAGCCTATCACTATTTTGTCGTAGTCGTCGGCGACGACGTATTCTCCGCCGGTTATTGTGCTGAGGCTCTGCGTAAAGTCGTAGAACGCTCTCGGGTCATACGTGCCATCGGATTTTTCCTCTGCGACAAAACGCATATATCCCGGCTCATGGGAAATAGCGGCACTGAATGCGCTCCACAAATCCGTATTGTTCTCAAAATCAAAGAATATGTCATAGCCGTCGTTGTACCGCTCCGGCGCAATGAGAACTTCAAAGCTCATATCGCACTTTGGCATGAGGTACACGCCGTCTTTTGACGTACTTATTCCGTCAAGTCCGGCAAACTCCATAGCCTGCGGCAGGTTTTCCGCCGTGATTTTCACGATTTCTCCCTTGTCAAACGTACCTGTATACGGAAGCGCATGGCTTTGTCCGTTTACGTTTACCGTAACTCCGTCAGGTCCGGTAAGTGAGATTGTTTTTTGTGAATCTGTACCGTCGTCGGTTCCGGTATACGCGAAAATCATATCGAGATTTGCGTCCGTGTTTATTACCGTGCCGTTATCATAGATTTTTCCGTCTGAATCCGAGAAATGAAGGAACGTATAGTTTTCGTCCGAAGAAGCGGCGTTAATCTGCGTACCGCCTGCGGCCAAAATGAGATCCACCGGGAAAGCGGTATACGTTGTTCCGGCAACCTCGCAGGACGCGTCAACATCCTGGGAATCAGTAACTTTTATGGATATTACGTCGCCATATGCCGGATCGACGGTTGTTGAGAAGCTGTAAGAACCGCTTTCGAGATTATATACGTTAAAGCCGTTTTCATATCCGACAAAGGTTATTCCGGGAGAAGAAGCCGCGTCCATGCCGCTTTCAAGCACTGCCGTACCTTCGTCAAGAACAGGCAGATACAGCGTTGCCGTTGTGTTCGCTGGAACAAGCGCGTCATAGGTAAACGCTCCCGAGTCCTTATCAAGCGTCCAGCCGCTTTCTATTGTGCCGCGCACGGACTTATACGAGCCGGAGGCATAGGTAAAACTGCCGCCGAACTCGGGTTTTAAGTAGAAGTGTTTGAAAGCAACGCTTTGAGCAGAGGAATCGTCACGCTCGATACCCAGCATATAGCGGTACAGCCATTCGGCGACCGCGCCGTACGAAAAGTGGTTGAGCGACTGTTCTGTCATCTGACTTGAACCGTCCTCAAACAGCCGGAACGCATACCAGCTTTCCCATATGGTTGTCGAGCCTGTGGTAACGCTGTACAGCCATGACGGGTACTCCTCCTGCTCAAGCAGTCTGTACGCCACGTCGCCATATCCGGTGTCGGACAAAACAGGATTCAAGTAGCTGAGTCCCAAAAATCCGGTTGTGAGGTGCCAGCCCTGATTTTTTATATTCTTTACGAGATTTTCCGCCGCGAGCGGAATTTTATCCTCGTCGAAAAGTCCGAAGTTTATACCCAGCACATATGAAGTCTGCGTACCGCATTTGGTAGTGCCGCCGTCGCTTTCAAGGAAGTTTTCCTGCCATGCCGAGCGGTAGTTTGCGTAAAGCTGTTCATATTCAGCCGCGTCCTCAGGTTTTCCGAGTATTCCGGCAATTTCCGAAAGAAGTTTCGCGCTGTACGCACAGAACGCCGTATCGGTGAGAGCGATAGGGGACTTTGCCTCGTTTACGGGCAGCCAGTCGCCTGTCCAGCTCTCGTCACGTATGTAGTCGGTACTGGTGGAAACAAGGTAGTCCATCCAGTTGCACATTGTCTGATAGTTTTCCTCAAGTATAGCCGTATTTCCGTACTGCTTATACATCTGATACGGAATAATGACAATTGCGTCGCCCCAGCCGTTTGTTGCGCCCTTTCGGTCGCCCTGTCCGTACCAGCCGTTTCCGGCCGACGCAGGTGAAACGTCGGCGATTATACGGTTATCGGTGGAGGTATCCCTCATATCAAGGCAATACTTCTGATAAAAGGCGTTGACGTCCATAAGGTATGAGCCGGTACGCGCGAATATCTGCGCGTCTCCCGTCCAGCCGAAGCGCTCTCCTCTCTGCGGACAGTCGGTGGGTACACTCATGAAGTTGTCCCTTGCGCTCCACAGTGCGTTGAGATACAGTCTGTTTACAAGAGGATTTGACGAGTCAAAAGTACTTGTCTGTTCAAGGTCGCTCATTATTAAAAGCGCCTTTACGTCCTCTATCGGAACCGGCTCGTCAAGTCCGGTGATTTCGAGATATCTGAAGCCGTGATACGTGAAGAACGGCTCAAAGGTTTCGGGACCGCCGTCTCCTCTGAAAACATACGTGTCGGTAGCTTCCGCACGAGGCAGGTTTGCCGTGAAAATCATACCGGGATCATCGTCGGCGCCTATCATGTTTTCCATATTAAGTATTTCCGCGTGGCGCAGTTTCATGGCAGTGCCTTCGGGAGCGGAGGCTGTTACCCGAACGACGCCTGCTATATTCTGACCGAAGTCGTACACGTAAACTCCGTCTTTCGGCTCGGAAACAGACAAAGCCTCAAGCTCGATAGTCTTACGTATAAGCGGAATATTCTGAGCAATGATGTTTGGAGTTTTTCCGTTTGACACGATTCTGTCGGGTGTTGTCGAAGCTGACTGTTCCCACTCCGAATCGTCGTAGCCCGGCTCGGTCCAGCCGTCAAGCTCTTTTTCGATTGTGGCATCGTATTTGAAGCCGTTGAAGAGGTCGTCGTCAAGTATCGGGCCGTAGCGGAAATATTTCCACGACGAGTCTGTAACTATCGTTTCGCTTGTGCCGTCCTGATACTGCACAAGCAGTTTTGCGTATAGGTAAAGCTCGGGACCGAAGTTGCGCAGCGCCCTGTTGAACCAGCCGTGTCCGAGATACGCGCCTATGGCGTTTTGTCCGGCATTCAAAAGGCTTGTTACGTCATACGTCTGATACATTATAGTGTCGTCATATGCGGTCATGCCTGGATTTAGCACGCTGTCGGTGACTTCGCTTCCGTTTATGTATGCTTTATACAGACCGGCGGAGGTTATATAAAGCCTTGCGTTTTTGACTTGTTTGCTCTTATCAAGCGTAAATTCCTTTCTCAGCATGGGAGCTGACTCGGGAATTTCCTCTCCGGAGCTTTGGCGCAGAAAGATTGCGCCGGTTACGTCGGAATCAAAGTTCAGCTCTCCGTTTTTAACGGCGCTTTGCTCAAAACCTGCTGCGTTTCCGTCGTCAAAATCCGCGCTAAGCAAAATGTTGCCGTCGCCGTCCTTGACAACGATATTATCAGCGCTGAAGCTTTCGGGGCTTGCTCTGCGAAATCCCACGTACCCAAGCTCAAAGGTTTCATACGTTCTTGTATCTTTAAGCTCGCCCTCAAGATATGTTTTTATTGTTCCGTCGTTTACCTCGATGGTCATATGCTGTTTTGTCCCTACCGAGCTTTTATCGGGGAGCAGATTTGCGCTTGATAATTCCTTAAAGCCGCCGCCTACGCACCGGTGAGGGCGCAGACGCAGTTCGGGATGCCAGTCAAAGGCTGAAATCTGCCACATATAGAAATCGCCCTCTCCGGTTGCTCCGAAAAGGATAGAGGCGGCGTCTGTCTCGATTGTGTAATCGAAATCGATAGTGAAAGATGTGACGTCATAGTAAGCGTCGGAACGCAGTGCCGGTTTGCCTATCCATTCCGCGCCGCTCCAGCCGGAATCCATAAGACCTGTTTCAAACCACGCCTTTGGCGAAGTTACGGAGATACCGTCCTTATCCTTTACGGTAACCTGCCAATAATAGCGTGTTGACGGGTTTAGCGCCTCTCCGGCATACGGTATTTCAAGCGTCCTGTCAGACTCGACATATCCGCTGTCCCAAACGTATGAGCCGCCGTCAAGCTGTGCTTCGCTTTCCGACACGGTTATGCGGTAAGCGGTCTGTTTCTGTCCTCTTACGCTCGGATCCTCTATGTACCATGAGAATACCGGAGCAGGACTGTCAATTCCCACGGGATTTGTTAAGTGATCGGTTTGCATTCCGGAAATTTGCAGTGTTGACGCCGAATCCGGCTGTTCGGCGCAGGCATTAAGAGCTAATCCGGAAAAGGTTGAAAATGTTAATGCTGCCGAAAGCATGACTGACAAAAACTTTTTCATAAAAATCCTCCATTTTAACAAAAACTCTTACAATTATTGACTATATACTGTTAACAGTATATAATTATAATATAGAAAAGTCAATATAACATCTTATCCGTAAGTTGCACGATTTTGACCACTAAAGCCTGAAGCGGGGAGGCGGAGGATCAAGTGAAACAGCGTATAAATCCTGAAGAAATTCCGGCAAGACGAAAAAATCATAATACGACGATACACAGCCATGCCGTGGGAGATAAAAGAGAGTGGGAAAACGGCGGCTACATAGAAATCATTCACGTACTTGAGGGAATACTCGTCATCGGCACAAAAACAAAAGAATATGAGTTTTATCCGGGAGAAACGGCGGTAATAAAGCCGTACACGAGATTAACAGTAAGCACGCCGGAAGGCGGACGGTCGCAAAGTTTTGTGTTTGACAACCCGAGATATTTTGATGACATCGGAATTCCCGCACTGCACAGCTTTGATTTTCACATCGGAAAAGATGAAACCATATCGTTTATCTGCAAAAAGATAAACGAGGAATACGAAAATCAGAGTTATTTTCATGAAAGCATGCTTATAGCGCTTACCACGCAGCTTCTTATTCACTTATACAGAAATTACAGTGAAATTCCCCAGGGCGACGGAGCTTCGCTTACCGGAAAACAGAAGATTGTACGTGAAGCGCTTGAGTACATCTACTCAAACTGCCAGAAAGGAATATCCACCTGCGACATAAGCGAGCATGCGTGCGTGAGCTCTTCATACCTTTGCAGGTGCTTCAAGCAGGTGTGCGGCGTATCTCCGCTTGAATATGCCGAGCGTATCAGGTGCCGCAAGGCAATGGAGGATTTGTCAAGAGGCAACAGCACGGTTTACGAGGTTGCGTTAAAATACAACTTCTCAAGCGTTTCATATTTCAGCAGGAGATACAAAAAATACTGTGGTATAAGTCCTTCAAAAACGTTAAGCGACGCTTTAAAAAACCGTTTTTGTTAAGGAGCGCAAAGGAAACTTCGACAAATGCGATAAAATTTTTGAAACACTGCGAATACAATAAAAAAGCAAATATGAAAAAATTCGAGCGCTGCCGGCAACTTCGGCAGCGCTCGAAAAAATAAATGCAAAAAATCTCAAACGGCTTAAAGCAATAATATAAAAAACCAATAAAACCGGAAAAATCAGAGGGTATTTTCGCCGGGCAGTATTTTGACAACTTCTCCGTCGGCTCTCACCCAAACCGGCGTACAGGACGGGTTATAGACGGTTTTGCCGTCAACGCCGACCATAAGCGCTCTTGAAGCCATGATATAATCATAAATTTCTATGTTTGTGGCGTACCATATGTCGCCATGTCCTCCGGCGTAAGAACAGAACTTCTCGATAACGTCCCAGTTATTATCGTTCTCAAACTCGTAGCTGTGTCCCCAGACGTACATAACGTCGTGGCAGAGGTATCTGCCGGTTCTTGCGACAAGCGCGTCAAAAAGCTCGGTAAGCTTTCCCTTGTGGTGGCAGGTCGGATTCCACTTCATGAAATTTTCCGGCAAACCGAATCCGCTTGTTGAGATTGTCGTACGGCTGTATCTCATTCCGCAGGAAGTATATATCTTAATATCTCTTTCGGAAAAATTCCCGTATGGATACGACATTCCTCTTACCGTATAGCCGCAGGCCTTTTCGAGAGTTCGTCTGTCCTCAAGTATTTCGTTGACAAGAACCGTTTCCGGCACAATTTCCGGAAAGGGGTGTGTCAGCGTGTGGCATGAAACCTCATGTCCTTTGTATACCTCCGGGATTTCCTCAAGGGTTACGCATCCGTTTCCGGGCTTTGTCATTCTTGAGGAATTGAGGTGGAAGGTACCCTTGATTCCGTTTTTGTTGAATATTTCAACAAGTCTTTTGTCGTAATCTCTTCCGTCGTCGTAGCTCATGGTAAGCGCCGCTTTTTTTCCTTCGGGAAAAACATCTGCAAGTATTTTCATTTCTCTTTTCACCTTTCCTTATCTCTTTTTTTACTATATCTTATTCTTTATCATTTTATTATTTTATGGTTACGGTTGTTTTTTCAAATTTTCCTCTTTATTCGAAAGTATATAACAAACTTTAAAACAAGTCAATCACGTTCACAAATTTTTATTCCGCTGTACAAAAGCCTGTACTGTCTGGGTGTTATGGAAAATCGGTTCAAAAACGCACGGTTAAAGGTACTTTGGCTTGAAAATCCGCAGGACATGCAAATGTCCGTAATACTCTCCTGCGTTGTGCTTAAAAGCCCTATCGCTTCGCTCAGTCTTAAAAAGTTCAGATATTCGTTAAATCCGGTATGCAATCTCTCCGAAAACACGTGAGAAAGATGATATTTGCTGACGCCTAACTCCTTGGAAAGGCTTTCAAGGCTTATCGGCTGTCTGAAATTCTTAGTCATGTACGATATAAGTCTTGTTGTTAAGTCGGTGGACTTGGGTTCCCTTACCTCATACAGCTCAAGGCAGGTAAAGGCTCTCGCAAGAATTAACTGCACAAAAGCGCGGTAAACCGCCTCGTTAGGTTCGGTTTTTCTCTGCTCCACCAAAACAATATAATCCGAACCTTTACTTTACTCTGAGTTTTCGTGCCGGCGTTTATGGCACGAAAACGGGCACGGATTTGCGAAAAACAAACTTGCCTTTTTCAATTGCTCGTCCGCGAAAGTTGGAGCGGCACATTGCCGCCCGCTTTTCTTTCGGAGAAAAGCGGGGCAAAAGAACTCGATTTTGTTTTTTATGAGTTTGTGCGGTTGAATTTATGCCGCACAAACGGGCATGTTTTCGCGGAAGATTAAATTTG
>QAKH01000063.1 GCA_003343885.1 Clostridiales bacterium
CAGGCAAGTGGAGATGCAAGACGGTTAATTTAGAACGAGGTTACAAGACGTAAAGTGCCCTGTGGATTCATACAGCATCAAATAAACAAACTGCGAGGTATCTATTATGGTTTATGTCGGAATCGATGTTGCAAAGGACAAGCATGACTGCTTTATCGCAAACTCCGACGGTGAGGTTCTGTACGATGTGTTTACCATATACTGATGCAAAGGATATTATCCGATATTTGAGAGTTCATAATGAAACGAGCTTGACTCTGCCCGTTGAAATTGAAAAAACATCTCTTTCAAACGGTGAAAAGCAGATCTTCATCATGGCTCTATATCATTCACTTGTGCAACTTTGCAATCATGAAGTCCCGTTCGTTATCGATACACCGTTTGCAAGAATTGATACCGAACATAGACAGAACATTTCCAAGCATTTCTTTAGCAAGTTAAACGGTCAGGTGTTTATTCTTTCGACAAATGAAGAAATTAATTCAAAACATGTTAGTATTATGAAAGACAAGATTGCCGTAACATATATGCTTGAGAATGCTGATAACACTCGCACGACTATATCCCGTAATACTTATTTTGAGGAGTAAAGACTATGGTTTTCAAAATACATACATCTAAAAAGACTCAAGAGTTTTTTGAGGCAATCGAAGCAAGTGAGAATTTGCAGCCTTATGCCCTTTCAAAATTAGCAATATCTTTGTCATTAAAATCGGACGAGCCTTTGATAGAAGCTGATTTTAAAACGGACAATAACGGATTAGAATTGAATCGCCAACAGATTACGGGTGAATACGATGAGCTCTACAAGTGTCTGATTTCTATAAAGAAACAAAGACATATTGATGATGCGGAATATTTTCAAAAATATATCAAAGCTCAATGAACAAGAAGCGGAAGAATTAGATAAATACTGGATTGTGACATTTAAAAGAGAGTATCTCAAATTTACTGCAGCCGTTATTGATGAGATTGTAAAAAGGTTTCAAGAAAACATAAAATAATTACAACTCGAGCGTGAGGTGGCAAACTATGAAGCTTTCTGGAAGGAAATGCGGGTATGAGAAAAATAATCAAAAACGCCATTCAGTGCAAGTTCTGTGACGATATTATCGAATCTACCGACAGACATCAGTATCACGGCGCAAGTTTGTAATTGAAAGTGACGAGGTTTTTGACATTGTGATAACGGAGGAAAAATGAAATATTATTTAACACAAGAAAAAATGAAAAAAATACAAAAACTTGCAGATACTTTTTTTCATGATTATGGAACATAAATGTATTATTAACTAAATTTTTCGTCTCTTTTTTTGACAATCGGGACACAGGTAAAACACTTTTAAAAAATTTTTATTTTATTTCAGACAACAAAACTCTGCCTAAAAATAAAAAAAGTCCCTCGCATCTGAAGCAAGGGACTTAACTTTTGGACTTTTAACTTTTAACGTATAACTTATGATTTATAACTTACCATTTATTGACTTTGGGAAAATATAAAACAACATATACTTTACGAACGAAGAGTAACACCGAAATCTCTTTCAAGGCCGTTGAGAATTTTATATACAATCTTATCGCAATCTGCGTCTTCAAGCGTCTTTTCGGGAGAACGCAAGGTAAGGCTATACGCCACGGACTTTTTATTCTCTCCGATTTTTGCGTCACGGTATATATCAAACACTTCAACGCTTTCAAGCATTTTTCCGCCATACTTGACAATTGCCTTTTTCAGTTCCCCTGAAGTAAGCGACTCATCGCACACAAACGCCAAATCTCTTTCAACCGCCGGGAATTTCGGAAGCGGTTTATAGTGCTTTTCCGCCGGAGCGGTTGCAAGAAGTTTCTCGGTATCGCAAATGCAAACGTATACCGGTACATCAAATCCATAAGTTTTAGATACGTTCGGATGAAGTTCTCCGAAAACGGCATAAACTGTACCGTCGGGCGCTGTGACCTCTGCACAGCGGCCGGGATGGAAGTACGGAAGATCTTTTTTGGCGGTTACATCTGTTTTTTCAACGCCGAAGACTCTGAGCACATTTTCACATATGCCTTTCATATAGTAGAAGTCTCCGCAGTTATAGCTTGCTATGACTGTTGACAATCTTTCATCGGGCTGTTCGCTGAACGCTCTCTTTATATATATCTTTGCGTTTTCGTATACAGCACAGCTCTTGTTGCGGTATCTTCTGTTTGCCGCAAGCACTTCAAGCACGCTCGGGAGCGCGGTGGTTCTCATGATGCTTGTATCCTCGCCGAGAGGATTGGAGATTACGACACTGTTTCTCTCAGGCGCGTCGGGTGCAAGTCCGATATTGTCATAGTATTTCGGACTGATAAATGAATATGTCTGTACCTCATAGAATCCGTGCATGGTGAGCAAAGAGTTCAGCTCAACAATTCTCTTTTGTCTCGGATTTCTTCCGCCGACTGCCGCATGAGCCTTGAAAAGTGTTGACGGTATTTTGTCGTATCCGTAGATACGTATAACTTCTTCCGCAATATCATGCATTCCCTCAAGGTCGGCACGGTATGACGGAGGATATAGTTTTCCGTCCTCAAGTTTTATATCAAGGCGTTTAAATGTATCAATCATTGATTCATACGGAACGTCTGTGCCTAAGAATTCGTTTATTTTCTGCGGATCGAACGGTATCACCGTCTGCTCAGCCTTTGTGGGGTACACGTCTATTATTCCCTTCACAACGTCGCCGGCGCCGAGCATTTCAACAAGCTCGCACGCTCTTTCTATTGCCGGCATGGTATTTTCACGGTCTAAGCCCTTTTCATAACGTCCGCTGGCTTCTGTTCTGAGTCCTATGTCACGTGCAGTCATGCGCACGCTCGGGCCGTTGAAATTAGCCGACTCAAAAACTATCGTTTTGGTTTCGGGAATTATTTCGCTGTTTTCTCCGCCCATTACGCCTGCTACGGCAACAGCCTTCTTTGCGTCGGAAATAACAAGCATTTTATTGGTAAGAGTACGCTTAACGCCGTCAAGAGTAGTTATCTCTTCTCCCTCGTCCGCTCTTCTTACGACTATTTTTCCGCCTTCAAGGTAGTTATAGTCAAAGGCGTGCATTGGCTGACCGTATTCAAGGCAGACATAGTTTGTGATATCAACGATGTTATTTATCGGTCTTACGCCGCTTGCGCGCAATCTTTCACGGAGCCACTTTGGTGAAGGCTCTATTTTTATGTTTTCCACGACACGGGCAGTATATCTCGGGCAAAGGTCCGGATCCTTTATTTCAACGGAAATATAATCGTTGATGGTTTTTCCGTTATCGGTTTCCTTAACGACAGGTGTGTGAAGCTTTAAGTCAGTTGCAAATGACGCCGCAGTTTCTCTGGCAAGTCCTATTACAGACAGGCAATCAGGGCGATTGGAAGTAATTTCAAATTCAACGGCAATATCGTCGATTCCGAGGACATCTTTTATATCGTCGCCGACCTTGCAGTCCTCTTTGAGCAAAAAGATTCCGTTTTCCTCAGCGTAGGGGAAGTCGTTTACAGTCAGTCCCAGCTCGCCGAGTGAACAGAGCATGCCGTTTGAGGGAACTCCGCGAAGCTTTCCGGATTTTATGGTTACTCCGCCGGGAAGTGTTGAGCCGTTAAGCGCTACGGGCACATACTCGCCGGGTTTTACGTTCTGCGCCCCGGTTACAATCTGCAAGGGTTCAGCTTCTCCCACGTCCACCATGCATATGAGCAAGTGATCAGAGTCGGGATGCTTTTCAACAGATATAAGTTTTCCTACGACTACTTTGCTTATCTCCTCGCCGAGTCTTTCGTAGCCCTCTACCTTTGAGCCGGTGAGAGTCATTTTATCTGAATATTCTTTTGGATCAAAGGACTTATCTACGTAGTCCTTAAGCCAATTCATTGATAATTTCATTTATATATCCAAGCCTTTCTTTTTAGTTTAAAAAGTTCTCTTCAATCGGAAATCAGAACTGTGAAAGAAAACGCACGTCATTTTCGTACAGCAGACGCATATCGTTTATTCCGTACTTGGTCATGACGATTCTTTCAATACCCATTCCGAAAGCGAAGCCTGAGTATACGTCGGGATCAATACCGCTCATGCGCAATACATTCGGATGTACCATTCCGGCTCCGAGTATCTCTATCCAGCCCTCTCCCTTGCAGACGCTGCAGCCTTTTCCGCCGCAGACAAAGCAGCTTACGTCAACCTCGCATGACGGTTCGGTAAATGGGAAGTGGTGGGGACGGAAGCGTATTTCCGTTTTATCTCCGAACATTGCTTTAGCAAAGGTTTCAAGCGTACCTTTAAGGTCTGCCATAGTAATTCCCTTATCGATTACAAGTCCTTCGCACTGTTGGAACATCGGAGAATGTGTTGCGTCAACAGCGTCAGAACGGTATACACGTCCGGGAGAAATTACTCTTATAGGAGGCTTGCTGTTTTCCATTGCGTGTACCTGGACGGTACTGGTTTGAGAACGCAGCAAAACTTTATCGGTAATATAGAACGTATCCTGTACGTCGCGCGCCGGATGGAATTCCGGAGTATTAAGCGCTGTAAAGTTATAATAATCAGTTTCAACTTCAGGGCCTTCTGCAATTGTAAATCCCATGCCGAGGAATATATCCTCAAGCTGCGACTGAACTTTTGTAAGCGGGTGAAGGTTTCCTATATCGATTTTTGACGCCGGAAGTGTTACGTCAAGCGCCTCAGCCTGAATTTTTTTCTGAGTTTCCAGCTCGTTTACGTGGTTCTTTGCCTTTTCAAAAGCCTGCTCAATTGCATTTCTGACGGTATTTCCGAGCTGGCCGATTATCGGGCGTTCTTCCGGTGAAAGCGAAGCCATTCCCTTGAGTATTGCGGCAAGTTCGCTTTTTTTACCGAGGTACGCTACTCTTAACTGTTCAAGAACCGCTGCGTCTCCGACTTTTTCGAGGTCTGAAAGCGCTTTTTGCTTCAAAGCTTCAAGTTTTTCTTTCATTTCTGATATCTCCTATATTGCAATATTTTTTCTTTCTTTTTATCTGGCAAAACAAAAAAATCCCGTAAGAAAATCTTACGGGACGAAATCATCGCGGTACCACCCATTTTCCTGATTGTCAGGCTCTTTTTTATCTGCTCACACGACAGACAGAGTTTCTTAACGGAACTCACCCGTCAACGGCTTTCACCGCTGCCGCTCCAAAGCGAAACGCCTAACGGAAAACCACCGGAACGCTCTCACTTTTCGTTCCTCTCTGTATGCGGTTATCTATCCGCCGGCACTCTTTTTCACTGCGTTTACTTGTAGTATTATAACATGTATCTTTTTAAAATTCAAGTAATTTAGCGATATTTTTTATTTTAAGCGCAACATTTAACATTTGCACGGCAATCATACTAAATATTTGTAACTTTTATTCGCAAGTATAAATGTGCGCACCTCTGCATGATTATCAAAAGACGGAAAGCTTTCTTTTCAGCTTTCCGCCCTACTTAACTTAAGTTTAATTTATATCAGTTGGCTGCGGTTTCATCCACTGCATCCGCTGCTGTTTCTGCGTCTTCTGTCTGATCCTGCGCATCATCAGTCGTCAATTCATCTTCCGAATCCTCATCGGCGCTGTTAGCAGCATTTTCTGCGTCTATCTGCGCCTGCAATTCTGCTTCTTCCTGCGCCTGTTTTTCAGCCTCTTCTGCTGCCTTCTCCGCCTCTAAAGCTGCAAGTTCTTCGGCTATTTCCTCGGCTGACTTATAAACATCATTATATGTTTCCGCTTCTTCGGAAATAACAAAGAAAGATGTATTCTGCTGAGCTGACGCTCTTTGCTGTGAAGCAAGTTTTCCAAATACGCCGAGCAGATTAGATCCGCTTGAGTCCCACTGACATCCGAGAGCATTAAGCTGACGGCTGGCAATATTGAACACCTCGTCAACGGTCATTTCACCGGACGCAACCATTTCAAGTGCTGTTGCCGAGAACGCCTTTACGCAGTTATATATAGATTCAGACGATACATCGTCAAATTCTAACGCATATCCGAAGAAAGCACTCGGTGCGGTTGAAAGGTTAGCTTTCTTTGCATTTTCAACGTAATCCGCATTTTCCGCGGTGGCATACTTGATATATGTATTTCCGGTAACTATATTATCCATGCGGTAAGTATCCTCGGGAGCTGTATCTATAAATGTTACGATACCGTCATCGTCAACTCTGTAATGCTTACCTTCTATACCGTACTGGAGAAGATTTGCAAGTTCGGAATCTGTATTAAACAGCTCAATGAGCTCGGCTGCCTCACTCTTATGCAATGAGTATGCGCTTACACACATTGCTGAAGAAAACGCCTGCTCTGTTGAAACTCTCGGTATATCGTACAGGTAAGCCTGATAAACCGTTCCGTTTTCATCTGTCCACTCACGGTCAATGAGTGAATCCGAAGTTACGTACTCTATT
Organism: Clostridiales bacterium; assembly: GCA_003343885.1. Classification (GTDB taxonomy): domain Bacteria; phylum Bacillota; class Clostridia; order Oscillospirales; family CAG-382; genus UMGS882. The sequence goes on from QAKH01000063.1 coordinate 6,429, forward strand.
GCGTATTCTGCGTTTTCAACGCCGTCATATGCTGCAACGTATCCGCTCTCACGGTATGAAGCACAAGCCTTGAGGTAATTCATATAGGCTGTGTTGTTCAAATAAATCGGGTAGCTTGATGTTGAAACAGATGTGAGCGGTGAAAGTGTGAACAAAATATCATCGTATATTTCTGCGCCGGCAAGCTCCGGAAGATCAGATATAGGATAATATGCCGGCTCGTTCTGTTTAATTATTGACAAATATTCTGCCATGTCCTCTATCTCTCTGAGATCATGAACGGTATATCCGTATTTATCAAGCAACGTCTTATTAAATACCAAAAACTCGTATTGTCCGCCTATGGCAAAGCTCGAAGGAACTCCGTACGTTTTTCCGTCAACCGAAGTTGTTGAGAAAATCGTGGGATGAATATACTTCGTAAGAGTTTTTCTGTCGTACTTTACATCAATCTCGGAAAGTCTTCCTTCCTCGACAAGTTCAGTGAATTTATCGTAGTTATCAACAACAAACACATCAATCTGCGGTGCTTTAAGCTCTACGTCGTCAATCTCGAACACATAGTCTATTGCTTCATTGAAAGACATATCCTCAATCGACTTCTTTACTGTTTCTTCAGAGCTATCTGCGTCGGAAGCTTCTTCCCCGGAAACATTTTCGCCGGATACTTCTTCGGAAGTTTCTCCGGATATCTCTGCGTCAGCGTTATCCGCTCCGTCTGCCGTTTCAGAGTCATCCGCAGAAGTTCCGGCATCACCCTCTTGAGCTTCATCTCCTGACTGCGCTTCCTCTTCCGCCTCTATTTCCTCTTCAACGTAATTTAAAGTTGCCTGCTCGGCTGCGTCAACAGCTTCCCAGTACTCGTCAGCTGTAAGATAATTAATCTTTACAAGCATTTTATACTGCGGCACAGTTATTTCATTTATCGCCATCTGCACTTCGGTTGCCGCCGACGGACTCGTTTCATCCTCGGTTAAGATAAACATATTAAGCGTAACTATTCCGCTTTTTTCACTTTCATCGTTGTCCACTTTCTTTGAACAACCGGTTGCCATAAGTGCTGTAAACACCATTACGGCGACAAGAATTACAGATAAAACTCTTTTTGATTTCATTTGCTTACAGTTCCTCCAGAATCCACTTGTTTCTTGCCTACTATGACTTTGCATAATACGACTGTTATCAATATTTTATATTTTACACCAACGAGCACCTATTGTCAATAACGATATGCTTTTTTGTCAAATCTGCCCATATATTTTGTCAAAATCTGAACAAAATAACCATACCGTGTAACTCACGGTTTTATAAACAACTTACCGTTTTATAACACAAAATGCAGGGGAATACCATTGTAAAACTTCAGCTGCTGTTCGCCCTGTATGAGTGGCAGCAGGTAATCTATACATTTCTTTGTTACGCTTTTTCCGTCTTCGGTAATATATTCATCGGGGACTGATTTTACCTGATTGGCAACCTGAAAAACATCGACGTCAGTAACTTTAACTGCATACTTACCGTCATTATCGGTTACTCGTTCAAACGCCATCATCCGTCCGCTTTTTCCCTGTACGGCTGTCTCGGCTGCGGCAAAACCAATTATGTACGACTCGTTTATATCGGTTTGTGACGCCATATGGGATGCGCATCTTTGAAGAATATTCAGTTCCACGGAGCGGCACTTACAGCCTATTTCATCTCTTACAAGGTTTTCAAGGTATTTTCCCGTTCCGGAAAGGTACACATGACCAAAATTATCCATAACGCCGCTCATTGCCGCTTTCGCCACATACTCTCCGTTCTTATCCTTTATGCCTTCGGAAACTGCTACAATTACGAAGTTCTTTCCGGGTATATTAAGCTTATTCATTACGTCGCTTAAAAACTTTTCGGTATCGAACGGTTTTTCCGGCAAGTATATAAGGTCTGCGCCCTCTCCGCAAATCTCCTTCGTAAGCGCAGCGGAAGCGGTCAGCCATCCTGCGTCACGGCCCATAATCTCGACAATTGTTACTGCTTTCTGCAAATAGACCGCACAGTCACGAACGACTTCCTCGAGACTTGAGGCAATAAACTTTGCGGCTGAACCGAATCCCGGAGTATGGTCTGTCACGCACAAGTCGTTGTCAATAGTCTTCGGAACTCCGATAAATTTGGTATCAATAGGGTTTGCTTCAGGATGCTGAGAGCGGTATTTTTCAAGTTTTGCGACCGCGTCCATACTGTCGTTTCCGCCTATATAGAAAAAGTACTTTATATCGTATTTTTCAATCAATTTAAAAATTTTCTCAAGCTGTTCGTCGTCTTTCAATTTGACTCTGCAAGAACCAAGCGCACTGGCAGGCGTGTTTTTTAACAGTTCAAGTTCTGCCGGCGTTTCGAAGCGTTCATTCAGCTCGACAAGCATCTCCCTCATAAAGCCTTCAATTCCGTTTCTCATTCCGTACACTTTGTCAATCTCATCGCGTTTTGAAAGACAGCCGGCAATTACCCCTGCAAGCGTTGCGTTTATTGCGCTTGTCGGTCCTCCGGACTGCCCTACCACCGCATTATACCGTTTTATCATTTTTTCCTTCCTTCCGGAAAATCATATTTCCGACGCTTTTTATACCACTATTTAAAATCACACAATAAAAAACCTTCTCTTGAAATGCTTATACAAAAATTTCACGACGGCGTACATGACAAACACCGCTGCTGCATTGTACACAAATTCGAGAAGCAAAATTTTGAAAATCGTTTGAGCTAACCCCGCCTGTGCACCGTCAGACATCAGATAAAAAACGCCTGTTGCCGAACGCATAAGAAGAAACGGCACAGCCGCAATTGTTGCCGTTAAAGGATTTGCTTTTGTAAACACTTTAAGATTTTTTGAGGAAAAGTACGCGCCCAACATAAAAACAAGCGGAGACAGATGAACAGGCGGTGAAACGAAAACGTCGTTCAATATTCCGAAAACAAGCGCCAGCACAGCCGCGCTCTTTCGATTTTCGTAAACCATCCCAACCGTGATACTTAAAGCTAAAAGTATGTCAAACGCCGCGTTTATTTTGCCGCTTTCCTTGTCTGAAACCATAAAAGGGAGCACTGAAGCGCTGAAAAAGAAGAAAATAACAAACAATACCGCAAAGAACACGTTACTTTTTAAATTGCTTTCTTTCCGCTGCATCTCTTATCTCCCCCCTCTACCGTTTCTTGTGCACACCGAGTGTCACGTATAATGCCGGATAAGTCTTTAACTCAAGGAATACTCCGGAACCACGTTTATATTGAGCTGTGCCATTATCTGCTCATCAACTTGTATATTGTCAACATACTCATCAAGCCGTGCCTGGAAGTCGTCGGCAATGAGCAGGTTTTTTATAGTTAAGTACACGGTACTGTCTGTATTATACAGCGATTCGTCCATGGGCAGTTTATACATAATGTGTATTCCGCTTCCGGAGCTTGTACTGCTCTGTACCATCCTATACTCTCCGGGCTGCATTTCAAGGGCTGCAACGGTAAACTCCGTCGGGAACGCAGTATCGTTTGTAACGAAAAAGCCGTTGGGGTAATACTCGCTTTCATAGGTATCCTCGCTGTATTGCGCTTTCAGATCGTAAAAATCTTCGCCTGCGAGTATACGGTTATACACGCTTTCGGCAAGCTGCTGTTTCTCACTTTTTTCTTCATCGGTGAGAGACACGAGGGTTCCGTCCGACTTCGCCTTTGTCGCCGTATTGAAATAAATATGCGTTACTATTGCGTAATTTTCCGCGAAATAATCCCGTATATCGGATTCCGCGACAGGAAAAATACCGTTTTCTCCGTAAAAGTAATTATAGAGATTTCCCTGCTTGAGAGTAACGGTTAAATATCTTTCAAGAGTTTTCAAGTCAGAGCTATACGCCGACAGCTGCTCCTCAAGTTTTGCCTTTGAGCCTGCGCTTTGAGAAAGTGCGCTTATCTGATTATCAACGGATTTCTCCTGTTCCTGTGTAAGTTTAAGATCATACACTTCATCGTGCATATATTCACATATAAGCAAACTTTCTGCCGAATCGAGCGTTACGTCGTACAGCAGATCCGACAGCGTTGTGCCGTTCTCCTCGTCTACTACATAATCCCAGTTTCCTCCGTTTGCCTGAACAACCGAAGAATACATTGATTTTTGTATAGAAGCTAAAAAGTACATAAAATTTATCGACAGCTTTCCGCCGTCCTTAAAAGACATTGCCGTACTTGCGCTGTCTCCCGAACAGGACGCAAGGCATGCGACGCATATTGCAGCGCAAACCACCAGGGCTATGATTCTTTTCATTTCGTCACCTCAACGCTTATTAGTGGATGAACCAAGTCGCAAACGACGTGATCCTTACGGTTAATTTTACCATACACGGTTATTTCTTTGGTGAATAAATCTTGAATATTTCTTCCAAAACAGGTCCTATGCCCTCAAAAGAGCTCACCTTTACGTTATAACACGGATTTTTTCCGAGAGAAGTCAAGACTTTTCCGGGAAATTTTGAAGCAAGCTCTATCGACTGCTCTTTTGTAGGCGGAACAGCCGGATAAATTGCAAGTTTTCCGGGGTGATATTCGAGTTTGACAATGCCGATATCACCGCATCTTGCCTTTATGGAAGCAATCATAATCAAATTCTTTGTTTCTTTCGGAATTTCTCCGTATCTGTCGCTCATTTCGTCGGTTACGTCGTCAGCGTCCGCCTTGCTCTTGATCTCTGAAATACGTTTATACATTTCAATTCTTCCTGCCGGACGTCTGATATACTTTTCCGGAATATACGCGCTGATTCCGAGATCCACAGTACATTCCGGACTAACCTGCGGAGCTTCTCCTTTTTCTTCGAGTACCGCCTGCTCAAGTATCTTTATGAACATGTCGTAACCGACAGCGTCCATATGTCCCGACTGCTCTGCTCCCAAAAGGTTGCCCGCTCCTCTTATTTCAAGGTCACGCATAGCTATTTTAAATCCGGAACCGAACTGGGTAAACTCTCTTATAGCAACGAGGCGTTTTTGAGCGATTTCACTGAGAACATTCTGTCTTTTCCATGTGAAATACGCATACGCTCTGCGGCTTGAGCGCCCTACCCTGCCCCTTATCTGGTGGAGCTGGGCAAGTCCCATTTTATCAGCGTCCTCGATAATCAGAGTATTTGCGTTTGGCACGTCAACTCCCGTTTCAATTATGGTTGTACACACAAGGACGTCTATTTTTCCTTCGGTCATATCGTACCATATACGGGAAAGCTCTTCTTTATCCATCTGTCCGTGAGCTATTCCCACTACGGCGTCAGGTACGACTGCACGTATACGGGCAGCTACATTTTCCATGTCCTCAACCTTATTGTGCAGATAAAATACCTGCCCTCCGCGCCGCAATTCTTTTTTTATGGCTTCGTCTATTATTGCGTTATCAAATTCAAGCACATAGGTTTGCACCGGGTATCTGTCAATCGGAGCTTCTTCAAGTACCGACATATCCCGGATTCCGGCAAGCGCCATATTGAAGGTACGTGGAATCGGAGTTGCAGTAAGTGTGAGGGTATCCACCTGTTTTGCAATTTCCTTGAGCCGTTCTTTATGTGAAACTCCAAAGCGCTGTTCCTCGTCTATGATGAGAAGTCCCAGGTCCTTGAACTTTACGTTTTTGCCGAGCAGTTTATGTGTTCCGACAACTATATCAACTTCGCCGTTCTGCAGTTTTTCAAGAATAGTCTTTACGTTCTTAGGTGTAACGTACCGTGAAAGCATTTCCACCCGTATCGGAAAACCGTGCATACGGGAACAAAATGTGCGGAAGTGCTGAAAAGCGAGTATGGTTGTAGGCACAAGCACCGCGACCTGCTTTCCATCCATTACGCATTTGAAGGCTGCTCGGAGAGCGACCTCCGTTTTGCCGAATCCCACGTCTCCGCACAAAAGTCTGTCCATGGGACAAGGTTTTTCCATATCCCTTTTTATTTCACGCACCGCTTCGAGCTGTCCGTCTGTTTCCTCATATTCGAAACTGCTTTCAAATTCTCTTTGCCACTCGTTATCCGGTGAAAAAGCATATCCCGGTCTGCGGCTGCGCTCGGCATACAGTGCAATAAGCTCTTTTGCCATATCCTTCGCCGCCTTTTTCGCGCGGGATTTTTTCTTAATCCACTCGCTTCCTCCCATTTTTGAAAGAGGCACATTTTCGCTTTTTCCGGTATACTTTGACAGTTTATCAAGCTGGTCGCACGGAAGATACAGAGAATCTTTTCCGGCATATTTGACGGTAATATAGTCCTTTGTCACGCCTGCTACGGTGAGCGTGCGTATGCCGAGATACTGACCTATGCCGTGCTGCTCATGCACCACGTAATCTCCCGGAGAAAGCTCGAGATAGGAAAGTATCTTTTTTGCGGCGGACTTTTTAGATTTTTCACGGCTTTTATACGCTCTTGCCGTAGACGCCTGTGTTGACGAATCCTCGCACAGGAAAACAAACTTTGACTTTATCAGTTCAAAGCCGGTATACTCGTCCGCCGGATTTCCTTTAGGAACAATATAAACGTGCTTTTCAGACATCTCTTTATATGCCGGATTTTGTGAAACGACAGCGTTTATGCCTTTATCACGGAGCATTTCATACAGTTCTGATGCATAAGAAGGCGTTCTCACGCAAAGCACTGTTTTTATATTGCTGTCGAGATATCCTCTCAAGTCGTCGCACAGTATGTCAAGTCCGCTCTCAATGCCTGAGGTTTGTCTTGAAGAAAACTCGAAAAGTCCGGATATTTCAAAATCCGGAGTGCTTGCAAACACGTCGGTTACAACGCTCGGTCTTTTTGTGAGAAAGAACTTCATATCCTCATAAGTCTTGCACCACTCGCCGTCTTTGAGGATTATTTCACCGTGCTCGGCAAGGTCTGTAAGCGACTGTGAGAGCTGCCATATGAATGCGCCGAGTCTTTCTCTCACTCTCGGGTAGTCGCAGACAAAGGCTGTTCCTTTAGCGTACTCGAACAGCGTTGTGAATTTATCATAGACAACGGACAGATATTTATCCACCGCCCGGAAATCGGAGTTTTCTGCGTCTAATCTTTCCTGCTGCAGTCTTTCGACAAGGCTTGTGTCCTTTTTGCGCTCAGCGTTTTTTATAAGCGTATCTATTCTTTGTACTATATTCTGCGCTTTTTCGGGTGAAACCGCGACCTCACGCACAGGCGTTATTTCGATTTCACGGACGTTCTCTGTGCGGCGCTGCGTCATTATATCAAAGTAACCGGCGGCGTCGAGTTCGTCTCCGAAGAATTCAAGTCTTACCGGATAATCGTTATCCGGGACAAAAATATCGAATATATCGCCTCGTCTTGAATACTGCCCTGCTCCTTCTACGGTATCGGCTGAAGTATATCCGTAAGAAGCAAGAATTATCGAAAGCTCGGCAGGATCAACTGTGTCGCCGATTTTTAAGACTTTTTTTTGTGCCATATACTCTGCCGGAGGCAAAGAACACAGCGCCGCCTCGGGTACTGTCACAACGGCGTCAAGCTTGCCACGAGCAAGCTCACGGAGCACTCTCAGTCTTTCAAACTCCCATTCGTTTGAGGTTGTACCCATATTATGGAATCTGAAATCTCTTGCGGGAAACACTCTTACGTTTTCAAGAAACGCCGAGAGTCTGTTTTGCATTGAGTATGCTGTTTTTTCATCGGGTACGATTATAAGGCTTGCCTCGTTTGGGACTTCTGTTTCACTAACTCCAAACTTTTCAAGTGCCAGTCCTGCGCACAGCAGATTTCTGACGCCGTCCGAAAGACCGGTTGCCAGCAACGGTCCTTGAGTATATCTTCTGCCGCCGGCAGAAAATTTTGAAAGCGAAGCGCACATGCTTTTATATTCGCTTTCATTTTTGATTACCTGCAAAAGCATCCCGGATAGATTTTCCATGCCTTCCACCCCTTTCGAGCGCAAACGGAGACGCCCTTTACGCTGAAGCGCAAAGGGTGTATTTATTAAAAGTATCGTTTATGTGTTCAGACTTTCTATACCAAGTTTCCGCACACATATACTTATATTATACATTTTTTTACTGAAATATCAATAGTTTACAAATATCATAGTGAAAAAAATTAAAAAAACGGATATACTAAGACAGAAAACGTGAATTTCATTGAATTGAAAGGAATTTATGCAAATGAAAAAAATCGCATTTTTCGACACCAAGCCATACGACAAAATATATTTTGACAAGCTTGGCACAAACTATGAAATAACCTATTTCGAAGAAAAACTGAATCACCACACCGCTAAAATAACCGAAGGCTTTGACGGAGTATGCGCTTTCGTGAATTCAGATATAAATGCAAAAGCAATTGAACGCATGTATGAGCGCGGAGTTAAAGTTTTGGCTATGCGCTGTGCCGGTTTCAGCAATGTTGACCTTAACGCCGCAAAAGACAAAATCACCATTGTCCGTGTTCCGGCGTATTCCCCGCACGCCGTTGCTGAACACGCGCTCGCTCTTTTGCTTGCTCTTAACCGCAAGATATACCGCGCTTATATACGCACCCGTGACTTCAATTTCAACATTGCCGGTCTTACCGGTATTGACCTGTACGGAAAGACTGCCGGAATTATCGGAACTGGTAAAATCGGAAAGACCTTTATCGGCTTATGCAAGGGACTTGGAATGAAGGTTCTTGCTTACGATCCTTATCCTGACCCTTCGCTTGACGCTGAATATGTTTCTCTTGACATGCTTTGCTCCGAAAGCGATGTCATATCTCTGCACTGCCCTCTCACGGACAGCACGTACCACATCATAAACAAGGACGCTCTCGAAAAAATGAAGCCCGGCGCTTTTCTTTTGAACACTTCAAGAGGGGCGCTTGTTGACAGTGAAGCGCTGCTTGAAACACTGAACTCCGGAAAACTCAGAGGAGCCGCTCTTGACGTTTACGAGGAGGAAGCTTCGTTATTCTATGAGGACATGTCAGAGAAAATCATAAAAGACGACACTCTTTCTTTGCTCCTCAGCAGACCGAACGTACTCATAACTTCCCATCAGGGCTTTTTGACGGAAGAGGCTCTTGAAAACATTGCGGAGGTTACTATTTCAAATCTTGACGAGTTCTTCTCCGGAAAGCCTTTGACAAATCAGGTAACAGTATAAAAAGAAAAGTAAAAGTATAAAACAGCATAAAGCCGACATTCGGCGGCTTTTAAATTACAAAAACACTAACAAAAACGACGTTTAAACAAACAATATAAACAAAAACAACTTCAAGGAGACTGACAACATGCTTGAAAAATTTATTGAAAAACTGTCCGCGCCGTTTAACGACGGTTCCGTAAACATTGTATGCCTCGGCGACAGCGTTACTCACGGCTGTTTCGAGTCGGGTTCGGACATGCATTCGCATTTTGACGTATTTTCTTCGTACACCGTTAAGCTTCACCGTGCCCTGCACTCCTTATATCCGCAGAAAATCATAAACGTCATCAATTCGGGAATCGGCGGCGACTGTGCCGCAAGGGCGCTTTCACGCTTTGACCGCGATGTGCTTGCGTACCATCCGGATCTTGTAATAATCGCTTTCGGAGTCAATGATTTCGGCGATATTCCGCTGTATCTGAAATCACTCGGAACAATGTTTGACACTCTGAACGAGAAGGGAATCCCTTGCATTTACATGACCGAGCACATGATGAACACTTACAGTGCTGAGGACACGTCACCTTCCGTAAAGGAATATTCTAAGGTAACCGCAAAGGCTCAGACAGACGGAACTATGGACAAGCTGTTTTCTGAGGGAATACTTCTTGCGAAAAGCAAAAACATTGCGGTATGCGACGTATATTCACGCTGGAAAAAGCTCAACAAGTGCGGTGTTGATACGACAATGATGCTCGCAAACAGGATAAATCATCCTGTAAGGCCGCTGCACGATCTTTTCGTTTCGAGTCTGATTTCCGCTATTTTTTTTTGAAAACAACTGATTAAGAAGCGCAGGGTTATTCCATGCAATATCACAATTGGTTTTTACAAAAATAATTTATGCGCCGTTTTACAAGGTGCAGAAATATCGGCACATAATGGCAAAATTAAGAGAGGGTTTGGTTTTATTACCGCCCTCCCTTATCTTTTCTTCATTTCTTAAGTTTTTCAAATATTCGATTATTTCATCGATTTTTTCAGAATTATCGTTTTATCTGCTCTGACAGAGTTTTTACCGCCTCAATATATCCATCAAATCCCATTCCTTTGATGGTGCGGATACAGTAAGAACTGATAAACGAATGGCGGCGGAACTCCTCACGTGTGTCAATATCTGAAATATGCACCTCCACCGCAGGAATTGCAACGCACTTAAGTGCGTCCAGAATAGCTACGCTTGTATGCGTGTACGCCGCCGGATTTATAACAATTCCGTCAAACACACCGAGCGCAGATTGGATTTTCTCAACAATAGCGCCTTCATAGTTTGACTGAAAGCACTCATATTCAATACCGTTTTTTTCACAGTAGCCGCCGATAAGTGCGACAAGGTCGGCATACGTGTTTTTTCCGTATATGTCAGGCTCTCTTATTCCAAGCATATTGAGGTTCGGTCCGTTTATAACAAGTATTTTCATTTTCATACTCATCCTTTCTTGCTCTTCATAACAGTAAGTCCGTTTAAAATGTCTTTTGAACTGAAACGGCTTAGTATTTCACCGGCGCATTTTTCAGGATTCTCGTCAATAGAAACGTCAAAATCAGCAAGAGCCGAATAAATCGGATTTCTCTGCTCAAAAAGCTTGTAAAGGCGTTCCATCCCTCCCTCGGACAAAGGTCTTCCGGAAGTAGCAAGATTTTCGGTTTCACGCTTTATATACACGCAGATTCCGTTTTGCTTCATAAGTATCCTGTTCTCTTCCGGCAAAACAGCGCCGCCGCCGGTTGCAATTATACATCCTGACATTTTTGTAAGATTATCAAGCACTTGTGTTTCAATGTACCGGAACGCAGGTTCTCCGTCAGCTTTGATTATTTCGGCAGGAGTGCGCCCGGTGCTTTTTTCTATCTCTGTGTCGCTGTCATATAAGGGCTTGCCGGTGAGAGATGACAATATATTTCCGACTGTTGTTTTTCCGCAGCCAGGCATACCGACAAGGATAATGTTGCAGACAGACGACGTACACTCAGCGAGAATTTTTTCAATTGTTTCGTCCATATTGTCAAAACGCATGGAAAAGAACAGCTCGTGCGCCTTGACTGCCTGCGCCGTCAGCATGGACAATCCGCTTACTGCCGGGATGCCGGCTTTTGCCGCATCGCTTATAAGGCGGGTGCGCAGAGGATTATATATAACGTCGGCAACGCCGGAAAGGCTGTGAAAACGTGACACATCAATAAGGCTTTTTCCGTTATCCGGAAACATTCCGACAGGCGTTGTGTTTATGAGAATATCGGCATCGGAATGTGAATAAACATTTTCGTAGTTTACTTCTCCGGAACGGGAAACGATAACTGTCTCCCTAGCCCCGCAATCGGCAACGACACGCCGTGCCGTAAGGCTTGTGCCGCCCGTGCCGAATATCAGAACTTTTTTGTCCGTCACATCAATTCCCGCTCCGTCAAGCATATATTTAAATCCGAAATAGTCGGTGTTATACCCGTAAAGGCGTCCGTCTTTGTTGATAACCGTGTTTACGCTTCCGATTTTTAATGCCTCGCCGGATACCTCGTCACAGCACTTTAACGCGTCCGTTTTGTATGGGATAGTGACATTTACCGCAGAGAATTCTCTTTTTTTCATAAATTCGTAGAACTCTTGCTCTGTCATATTTATAAGCGAGTATTCATTGTTTCCCAAAAGCCCGTGAATAATCGCCGAATAGCTGTGGCGGAGAGTTTTTCCGCAAAGCCCGTATTTTACCATAAATATAAGTCACGCCTTTCGTATGCAGTAATCTAACCTGATATTCTTAAACTATACCGGTACATTTGTGTTTTCCGGAGAAAACTCGTCGTAAGCGCCGATAAAGCGGAAGAAATCAAGCGTCTTTTCAAACTCGCCGAACAAACTCAAAAGTGACTTGTTGAGTCCTTCAGTGTCAGCCTCGGCGTAAAACATAAACTCAAAATCTTTTCCGCTTATCGGGCGGCTTTCGATTTTTGTAAGGTTTATTCCGTTAACGGCAAAGCGTGAAAGCACCGAGAAGAGTGAGCCTGAACGATTGGGAATATTGAACATAAAGGCGGACTTTTTGACACCGCCGTATATCTCAAGTTTTTTGGTTATGCAGTAGAACATTGTGAAGTTTACTCCGCTGTTCTGCAAATCTTTTTTGAGGACGTCCAATCCGTAAAGAGAAGCGCACGCCTCGGAAGAAATTGCGGCAATTCCTTTGTCACTGCTGTTTGCGACCATGCGTGCCGCCATAGCCGTGTTCTCGCAAATATTGACCTTTATTTTCCTGTTTGCATTCAAAAAGTCACTGCACTGACCGATTGCCTGTCTGTGGGAATATATTTCCGTAATCTCAGACAAGGAAACTCCTTTTTTGGCGAGAAGTGCGTGGTGTATAGGGAGTTTTACGGATTTGCATACGCTTACATCGCTTGATGCAAGCATGTCGTAAACTTCGGTGACACTGCCGTGTATGCTGTTTTCAAAGGGCAGTACTCCATACCGGCAAAGTCCGGACTGCACGCTTTTAAAAACACTTTCGAAATTGTCAAAATACATAATGTGTGGATTATTGAAAATTTTCGAGCAGGCAATCTGTGAATATGCGCCCTCAACGCCCTGACAGGCAATAACCGCACCGTCGGGAAAGTGCTCCGAACGGGCATTGTAGGCGTCGGTTATTCTTTTTTCAATGCCGCCGTCACCGTCCGCGTTATTTTCCGCAAGAAGCATACTCTGCCTTGAGCGGCTAAGCTCAAAAACAGTGTTGTACAAAAGCTTCAAAGCATCGGTATCCTTCTGTGACTGTCCTTTTGAGAGTCTTTCTACGATAGCGTCTTCACGGGCGCTGTCACGTACCGGACGTGCAGTGCTTTTCTTAAATGCCGCCACCTGCTCGCTTAAAGCCATGCGCTTTATAAACAGTTTTGAAAGCTCGTCGTCAAGTGCGTCTATATTTTTCCTTATGTCGCTTAAATCCTTTATCTGTTCCATTTCTTTAACGGCGTTTTGCCGTACCTTTCTATAAACTTTAAACTGTAAACCGAATATACTTTATAAAACTCTTATTCACTAAAAAAGTTCACGAAAACGCTTGTGGAATAATTAGAGGTAGAATTAAGTGAAAAAAAATCTAAAACGAAAGATAACCATCCTCCGCCATGAGGTCGAGCAAAGCAAATGCGGTCACGGCACGGACAACTACGTTTGCACGAGTGACAACGCACGGATCATGTCTGCCGTGAATTGCAATAACGGTGTTCTGTTTGTTTACAAGATCCACAGTATCCTGGGGCTTTGCTATTGACGGAGTCGGCTTGAAAGCAGCTCTGAAAATTACCGGCATACCGGTCGCCATACCGCCGCATATTCCGCCTGCATGATTCGTTTTGGTGCGAACTTTTCCGCTTTCGTCATAATAATACTGGTCATTGTATTCCGAACCGCAAAGTGTGCTTCCTGAAAATCCGGCTCCGAATTCTATACCCTTTACGGCGGGAACGGCAAAAATCGCTCTGGAAATGACGTTTTCCAATCCGTCAAACATCGGAAGTCCAAGACCTACCGGAAGCCCGGTGATTTTACACTCTATAACGCCTCCGACAGAATCACAGTCTTTGAACGCCTGTTTTATGCGTTCTGTCATTTTTGCTGACGCTTCTTTATCGATTACCGCAAACGGCATTTTTGTAAGTGCGTCCATTATTTCCGGTTCGTCGTCAAGGTCGTCGAAAGCTCTGTCGCGAATGTCAGATACCGATAAAATATGCGTCGCGATTTTTATTCCGTTTTTTTCAAGAATGGGAAGAGCGACAGCGCCTGCTATACATAATGAGGCTGTCATTCGTCCGGAAAACTGTCCGGATCCTCGCAAATCGTAGTTTTCGCCGTATTTTACCGTTGCCGGATAGTCGGCATGAGAGGGACGTGGCTTTCCGACGAGTGACGAGTAATCTTTTGAAATGGTGTCGGTATTTTGAATAACGGCGCAAACAGAAGTACCTACTGTTTTTCCGTTTACAACTCCGGAAATAAATTCAACCTTGTCAGGTTCGCTTCTCTTTGTAGATATGTCAAGGTTACCCGGCGCACGAAGGCGCATAATATCTTCTATGTAGTCGTAATCAATCGGCACGCCTGCAGGAAGACCGTCAATAGTTACTCCTAAGGCTTTGGCGTGGGACTGTCCGAAAACAGTAAGTTTAATTCTGTTACCGAAAGTGTTCATTGTATCCTCCAAAAAATAAATTATGCAGACAGTCAGCTTATTAAGTTACAGTCTAATTTATAATTTAAATATCAATATAACATCTGAGATAATTTAAATAATCAATTTTCACAGTTAAGCTCGTTTATGCCGGAAAGCATCTTATAGTGCTCAAAAAACATCGGGTAAGACTTCTCAACCGCTTTGTATGAGTTTATTTTCACATCGCCCGTGCAAAACGCCGCGCCTATGGCTGCGGACATTGCAATCCTATGGTCGTTGAAGCTGTCGACAGTGCCGCCGGAAAGAGTACCTGAGCCGTAGATTGTCATGCTGTCCTCGTCGGAGCTTGCCTTGCCGCCGAGCGCTTCAATCATCTCGCATACTGATTTTACCCGGTCGCTTTCCTTTATTCGCAGGCGCTTTACTCCGGTTATTACTGTCACTCCGTCCGACGCGGCGGCACGAAGCGCAAGAATCGGTACTATATCGGGAATTTCCCTCGCGTCAAATTTAACTGCCCGCACTTTTGCCGGAGCTTTTGACGTAACAGCCCCGCCGTCAGAAGTTACTTCAAAACCCATGCTTCTCAGTATCCGGCAAACTCCCTTATCCGGCTGTGAGCTGTTAATATCAAGTCCTGTCACCGTGACGCTGTTTCCGTTTGCCGGGGAGCAAAGCCAGAAAGCGGCGTTTGACCAGTCTCCTTCAGCCTTTACAATGCCGCTTTCGGGAGCGGTATATTTTCCGAATGCCGAAAAAATATCTCCGTTTCTTGTTATCTCCACGCCGAAATGCCGCATGGCATCGGCGGTAAGACGAACATATCCTGCCGATTCAAGGGCAGTTGTAAGCTTTATCCCATTAGCGTTACAGAGCGGAAGAAGAAAAAGCAGTCCTGTCAGATACTGTGAGCTGACGTTTCCGCTTATTTCAAAATAACCGGACGGCGCCGCGCATTTTTTTACCGTTATGGGAAGCGAGTGAGAGTCAAAAACTGCGCCCATTGCTTCAAGACATCTGCAAAGGTCATCAAACGGGCGCTCGGGTAACTTCCCTGCTCCGTCGAGAGTCGCGCCGGCGCATATGTAAGAGGCAAGCGGAAGCAGAAAACGAGCCGTCGAGCCGCTTTCATTGCAGAAAAGACGGGCGTTTTCCGGGACGTTTGCCATGTCAATAGGCTTAATAACACGAATTTCAGTATCTGAAAATTCTATTTTTGCGCCTAAGGCGGCAAGACACTCAGATGTTGCGAGAATGTCTTTTGAGTCGGCGCAGAAACACTTTATTTTTACCGGTTCCGGGCACAATGAGGCGCAAATTAACAGTCTGTGCACGTCTGATTTTGACGAAATTGCTTGTATTGTTCCCGAAAGCATTGCGCCTGCCGGAATTGTTATATATGACATGAAAAAATCCTTTCGTTTGGATTTATTTTAATGGAAATTCAGAAAATGAAGTCTGAACACGAATTTTGAACAAAAATTTTGAATACGAATTTTGAAACCGAATTTTTATCCGCTCAAATCGCCCGGAACAGTGTTACAGCGTTCATGCTCTTTTCATATTCCAAGCGTTAAAATCTTTTTAAACTCATCAAGCGGCATTTTTTTGAGAATACATTTGCCGACAGATTCCGGCAAAACAAGAGTAATATCGCTTCCCTCGGTCTTTTTGTCGCCTCTTGCAAGTTCGTACAGCTTTTCAGACGAAATATCGTAATTATCCGGCAGTGAATATTTGTCAAGGAGCCTGCAAAGTCTGTCGGTACACGGCTCTTTGTTTACGCCCATTTTTTCCGAAATGCGGCATATCATAGCCATGCCTGCCGCTACCGCCTCGCCGTGCGTAAGAACAAAATTACTGTGTTTTTCGACAGCATGTCCGAGAGTATGTCCGAAGTTCAAAAGCTTTCTTGCGCCGTTGTCGAATTCATCGCCTTCAACAACATCAGCCTTGATTTTTACGCACCGTCTGACAATTTCTGAAACCGGCACATTATTTTCACTTTCCAAAAGCTCAAAAAGCTCCCTATCCTTTATCATTCCGTACTTTATGACTTCCGCGTATCCGCATGACATTTGTCTTGCGTCAAGCGTGTCAAAAGTTCGTGTGTCGCATATTACAAGCACCGGCTGATGAAAAGCACCCGCAAGATTCTTTCCGCCTTTTAAGTCTACCGCCGTTTTTCCGCCGACCGATGAGTCGACAGCCGCAAGCAGAGAAGTTGGAATTTGTACAAAATCAATTCCCCGCAGGTATACGGCTGCGCAAAATCCGGCAATATCGCCTGTTACTCCGCCGCCGAGCGCTACAATAATATCTGTTCTGGTTAAATGATTTTCCGCAAGAAACTCAAGTATATCAGAAAACGTATTCAGATTTTTTGACGCCTCGCCGTTTGGAAAAACATAACTGCAAACGTCGAAGCCTGCGCCCGTGAGGTTGTTTTTTAACTTTTCCCCATAAATTGAATAAACCTTATCATCGGAAATTAAAGCTGCGCGGCAGGCTTTTTTTACATTCAAAATGAGTGACGCCGCATTATCAAGCAGGTTTTCGCCGATGCACACATCGTAAGGCTTGGACGTATTGACATGAACGGTTTTCATAAATAAATAATATCCTTTCTTTTGCCGTGTGCCACAGTAAAAGTAGCGGCTTACGGCTTATAAAGAGTGCGGTTTTAGCAGGCAGAATTTCTATCCGTCAAGCTGACATTTTCTTGCCGTTCCTTCGCTTAAGAGCGCATACAGAGCCTTTTCATCGCCGGACTTAAGGACCTTGCTGTATTTGGATAACGATGAAATCAATTCGTCTATTTCACCGGCAAGATTGTCTTTGTTGAGCAAAAACAGCTCTGTCCACATTTTTTCATTGAGAGTAGCGACTCTGGTCATATCCTTGTATGAACCTGCGGAAAAACCGACGTGATTCTCGGCGTTTTTGTTTTTAATATAAGCGCTTGAAACAATGTGGGCAAGTTGAGAAGTATAGGCTATAACGTCGTCGTGGTGTTCGGCGGTGCTTATGGTGATTTTTCCAAGCTGCAGCGGGAATAAAAGGTGCTTTATTTTATCAAGTAACGCTATGTCGCCGAAGTCCGGCGGAACTATTATCATGGAGGCACCGTTGAACAAGTCAGCCCTTGAATGTTTTATCCCCGAAAACTGTGTTCCTGCCATCGGATGACCGCCGACAAACGTAAAACCGAAGCGCTTTGCAAGATCAAATCCCACTTCACAAATACCTCTTTTTACGCCGCAGGTATCAATAACAACAGCGCCTTTTCGGAAATATGATGCTTTTTTTTGCAAAAAATCCACTGTGTCACCCGGGTACAGCGCTATAAAAACAAGCTCGCACTGAGTAAGCAACTCATCTGTGAGGACGTCGTCAATAGTTTCAGATAACTTTGCGTATGACAGAGTGGAAGGGTCCTTATCGTAACCGTACACTTCATTTAAAGAGGCTGACTTGTAAGCCTTTGCTATGCTTCCTCCTATAAGGCCCAGCCCGATAACTGCCGTTTTCATGATTAACCTTCTTTCAAACGGGAATAAATGTCAGCTTCTGTAAGCGAAAGGCTTAACCTGTTCGATTTTTTTGCTGAGCTCGTCAAACTGTGCGGGAGTGAGTGACTGAGCACCGTCGCAAAGAGCTTTTGCCGGATTGTTGTGAACCTCGATAATAAGGCCGTCTGCGCCCGCTACAACGCCGGCAAGCGACATTGACGGAACTGCCATGGATTTTCCTGTTGCGTGGCTGGGATCGATAACGACCGGCAAGTGCGTCATGGAGTGGAGCATCGGAACAGCTGAAATATCAAGAGTGTTTCTTGTAGCCGTTTCAAAGGTACGGATACCTCTTTCACAGAGGATAACTCTCTCATTTCCTTCGGACATAATGTATTCGGCGCTCATGAGAAGTTCTTCAAGAGTGTTGGCAAGGCCTCTCTTGAGAAGTATTGGCTTGTTTGTCTTTCCGAGGTGCTTGAGAAGCTCAAAGTTCTGCATATTTCTTGCGCCGACCTGGATAATGTCGACATCTTCAAAAAGCGGAAGATGTGCATAGTCCATTATTTCGGTTACTACCGGTATTCCGACCTTTTTCTTTGCTTCTATAAGGAGCTTAAGTCCGTCCTCACGCATGCCCTGGAAAGCGTACGGAGATGTTCTCGGCTTGAACGCGCCGCCGCGAAGTACATTTGCGCCGCTCGCCTTTACTGCTTCCGCTACGGCACAGAGCTGCTCAGACGACTCAATAGAGCAGGGACCTGCCATGATCATTAAGTTGCCACCGCCGATTTTAGTACCGTTTTCAAGCTCGATGACGGTATCCTCGGGATGGAATTTTCTGTTTGCTTTCTTGTAGGGTTCGGCTATTCTCTTTACGTCTTCGACTATATCGAGAGCGCAGAGCATATCGATGTCAATTTTTGAGGTGTCGCCTACAAGTCCCATAATAGTCTGTCCGACGCCGTGGGTGAACTGCGGCTTCACGTTCATTTCGCCAAGCCATGCCGTCAGTCTGTCAAGCTGCATTTTGTCGCAGTTGTTCTTCAAAATAATAACCATAAAAAATTCCTCCAAAATTTAATTTAAGATATAAAAATAGACCGCAGTTTAAATCAACTGCGGCCTTTCATCTTACTGCACTCTTTTAAGCATTTCTCACTATACAAGCGCAACGACGAAAGGCCTTGCTAAAGTAAAAAGCAAAGCTAAAGAAAAAGCTATAAAAGTATACAGTCGCTGCGTTAATAAGCTTCATATTTCTTTTCCTTTCTGAAAATGTGTAGGAAAAATGCTGGTTACATTATATTCAGACGGTTGCTTTTTGTCAATAGTCTATGCGTTTTGTTTACAAAATAAATGATTTTTTTGGCGAATTGCTGTTTTTTGCACGTATGATAAAAAAGCAGTTGAGAAAAATATAAAAGTGTGCTATTATATTATATAGTAAGAACAAGTGATAACACTCAAATTTAAAAGTAAATTGTAAAATCGTATTTTGGAAGTGAACGACAGTGAATATATTGCATTTAAAATACGCCGTTGAAGTGGCAAAAACCAAATCTATAAGCAAAGCCGCCGAAAACCTCTATATGGGACAGCCTAACCTGAGCCGCGCAATTAAAGAACTTGAAGAGTCTCTCGGCATTATTATTTTCGAACGAAACACAAAAGGAATAACCGTCACTCCCGACGGCGAGGAATTTTTGCAGTACGCAAGGCGTATAATCAGCCAGGTTGAAGAAATCGAGGACTTATACAAAAACTCTAAGACCAAAAAGCAACGGTTCTCTGCCTGTGTTCCGCGCGCAAGCTATATTTCTTACGCTTTTACTGAATTTGCTTCGCACATTGACTCATCTGAGGCTGCTGAGATTTTTTACAAGGAAACCAATTCAATGCGCACCATAGACAACGTCCTTAAGGAAGAGTATAATCTGGGAATAGTGCGTTATCAGAGTGTGTTCGAGCCGTATTTTGAACGAAAATTCGCCGAAAAAAATCTTGTATGGCAGACAATAACTGAATTTTCTTATCTGCTGCTAACCTCTCAAAACTCACCGATTGCCAAAAAGAAATATGTCGAATCTAAAGATCTTTCCGATTATATGGAAATAACTCACGCAGATCCTTATGTGCCCTCTCTTCCGCTTTTGGACGCAAGAAAGGCGGAAATGTCCGAGTTTGTGGACAAACACATTTTTATCTTCGAGAGAGGAAGTCAATTCGGACTTCTTGAAAAGGTGCCCAATACTTTTATGTGGGTATCCCCTGTTCCGAAAGATTTACTGGACAAATACAATCTTGTGCAAATTCCTGCGTCAAATTCAAAAAAACACAAGGATGTCCTGATTTACAGGAAAGACTACAAGCTTTCTCATTTAGACAATTGCTTCATTGATATGGTCATAAAGGCAAAAAGAAAATATCTCGACGAACCTTTTGCCGGCAATATATAATCCATCCCGCCGCTATGCTTTGTATGCATAGCGATATGTATATTTTATATTTTACGGAGGCTAAAAAGTGTGTTAAAATATTAACAATCAAATTGCCGGATATATTTCAGCATATTTTGATAAATTTCGGCAAGAGATAAGAAAAAACAAACATCAAATAAAAAGAGCCAATCTGGAGGAAAAAACATGGAGAAAAACATTTACCCGATTGTAGACAGTGTTGAAACGCTCGAGGAAGCGATCGCAAGCGTCAGAGCGGCGCAGAACGAATTTGCTAAGTACACGCAGGAGCAGGTAGACGAGATATTCAAGGCGGCGGCGATAGCAGCCAACAAACAGCGTATACCGCTTGCTAAAATGGCGGTTGAGGAAACCGGCATGGGTGTTGTTGAAGACAAGGTTATTAAGAACCACTTTGCTTCCGAGTATATATACAACGCCTATAAGAACACAAAGACCTGCGGAGTTATCGAAAAAGACGAGGCCGGCGGAATGATGAAGATAGCAGAGCCTATCGGAGTTATAGCGGCTGTAATACCGACTACCAACCCTACTTCCACCGCTATTTTCAAAACTCTTCTCGCTCTGAAAACAAGAAACGGTATAATAATCAGCCCTCACCCGAGAGCAAAGAAATCTACAATTGAAGCTGCAAAGGTAGTTCTTGAGGCGGCTGTTGCTGCAGGCGCTCCGAAGGGAATTATTTCCTGGATAGACGTACCAAGCCTTGAGATGACCAACCTTGTTATGAAGGAAGCTGACATTATTCTTGCGACAGGCGGTCCCGGCATGGTAAAGGCTGCATACTCCAGCGGAAAGCCGGCTCTCGGCGTCGGTGCCGGAAACACACCGGCTATTATCGATGAAACTGCTGATATCCTGCTCGCAGTTAACTCAATAATCCATTCCAAAACCTTTGATAACGGTATGATTTGTGCTTCCGAACAGTCGGTAATTGTTCATGAAAAGATATATAAGGCAGTTAAGAAGGAATTTGCTGACAGAGGATGCTACTTCCTTAAGGCTGACGAAATTGACAAGGTCAGAAAGACCATTTTGATAAACGGCGCGCTTAACGCAAAGATCGTTGGTCAGAAACCTGTAACCATTGCCGCGCTTGCCGGTGTTACCGTTCCTGAATCAACAAAAATTCTTATCGGTGAAGTAGAGTCTGTTGACATCAGCGAAGAATTTGCGCATGAAAAGCTTTCTCCTGTTCTTGCTATGTACAAGGCAAAGGACATAAGCGACGCTTTTGACAAGGCTGAACATCTTATCGCTGACGGCGGATACGGACACACCTCTTCTATTTACCTCAATGCTGTAACTGAAAAGGCAAAGATTGACGAGTTTGCTTCCAGAATGAAGACCTGCCGTATTCTTGTAAACACTCCTTCTTCTCACGGCGGTATCGGCGACCTTTACAATTTCCGTCTTGCTCCCTCCCTCACACTCGGATGCGGTTCCTGGGGCGGAAACTCGGTTTCCGAAAACGTTGGAGTAAAGCATCTTTTGAACATCAAAACCGTAGCCGAGAGGAGAGAGAACATGCTGTGGTTCAGAGCGCCTGAGAAGGTATATATGAAGAAGGGCTGTTTGACAGTCGCTCTTGATGAGTTAAAGACCGTTATGGGCAAAAAGAAAGCGTTTGTAGTAACTGACAGTTTCCTTTACAACAATGGATATACAAAACCGATAACCGACAAGCTTGACAGCATGGGCATTGTTCACACAACATTTTACAATGTTGCTCCCGACCCGACTCTTGCCTGCGCTAAGGAAGGTGCGGCTCAGATGACTGCATTCGCACCTGATGTAATCATCGCTATCGGCGGCGGAAGCGCAATGGACGCTGCAAAGATTATGTGGGTACTCTATGAGCATCCGGACGCAGACTTCATGGATATGGCAATGCGTTTTGTTGATATCCGCAAACGTATATACACCTTCCCCAAGATGGGCGAAAAGGCTTACTTCATTGCTATTCCTACTTCTGCCGGTACAGGAAGCGAAGTTACTCCTTTTGCGGTAATTACTGATGAAGCAACCGGTGTAAAATATCCGCTTGCTGACTATGAGCTCATGCCGAACATGGCTATTATTGACGCTGACCTTCATATGACCGCTCCTAAGGGACTTACCAGCGCTTCCGGTATTGACGCACTTTCTCATGCTCTCGAAGCATATGCGGCAATGCTCGCAACCGATTATACTGACGGACTTGCGTTAAGAGCTATGAAAATAATATTTGAATATCTCCCCAGAGCCTATGACAACGGTCCTAACGATCCCGTTGCACGTGAAAAGATGGCGAATGCGGCAACCATGGCAGGTATGGCATTTGCAAACGCGTTCCTCGGCGTATGCCACTCTTTGGCACACAAGCTCGGTGCTTTCCATCATCTGCCGCACGGTGTTGCCAACGCTCTTATGATAGATGAAGTCATGCGTTTCAACGCAAGCAACGTTCCTACAAAGATGGGTACTTTCCCGCAGTACGACCATCCGCACACGCTTCAGAGATACGCTGAAATTGCTGATTATCTCGGAATTAAAGGCAAGACGGATGAAGAGAAGCTTGAAAATCTCATTTCCGCAATCGATGAGCTCAAGGAGAAAGTCGGCATAAAGAAGACTATCCGTGACTACGTTCCGGATGAAGCTGATTTCCTTGCAAGACTTGACGACATGACTGAGCAGGCATTTGACGACCAGTGTACAGGAGCCAACCCGCGTTATCCGCTCATGAGCGAAATGAAGCAGATGTATCTTAACGCTTACTACGGCAAGCACGAAAATATATAAGCTAAGGAGGATGTCTTACAATGAAACTTGACAGAATTATAGCAGTCCGCACAGGAAAGACAGTTTACCGTGACGGAGACAAGGTTATAAAAGTGTTCGATTCCGAATATTCAAAAGCAGACATACTCAACGAGGCGCTCAATCAGGCTCGTATTGAGGAAACCGGTCTTAATATTCCAAAGGTACTTGAAGTTACCATGATAGACGGAAAATGGGCTATAATAACAGAATATATTGAGGGAAAGACGCTGGCGCAGCTCATGAAAGAAGAGCCTGAAAAGCTTGACGAATATCTTGAAAAATTTGTAGACCTTCAGATTGAGGTTCACTCAAAGAAAGCTCCTCTGCTCAACAAGCTCAAGGACAAGATGGACCGCAAAATCACCCAGACTGATCTTGACGCTACTACCAGATATGAACTTCACACAAGACTTGAGGCTATGCCGAAGCATAAAAAAGTGTGCCACGGTGACTTTAACCCCTCAAACATTATAATCCGCAAGGACGACGGTACTCCGTTTATACTTGACTGGGCTCATGCAACGCAGGGAAATGCTTCAGCTGATGTTGCCCGCACTTATCTGCTGTTCTGCCTTGAAGGCGACAAAGAAAAGGCTGACAAATATCTTGACCTTTTCTGCAAAAAGAGCGACACTGCAAAGCAGTACGTTCAAAAGTGGCTGCCGATAGTTGCGGCTTCTCAGTCTGTAAAAGGTAAGCCCGAAGAGAGAGAATTCCTGCTTTCTTGGGTAAACGTTATGGATTTCGAATAATAAATTTACCCGTTTACGGTATTAACTGTTTATTAAAAATACAATCCGCACGGCAGATTTTTTCTCCGTGCGGTAAACTAATTTAAACATGAAATTTTTGCCGCCTTCGAGCGGTGTTTAGCAATATGTACTACTTGACAAGTCGACTCTGTTTTCGTATAATCAAATCATAAAACAAAAAGACTTGTGACTGTAAGGAAAGGAACGAAAAGACATGAAAATTACTGTATGCATTGGAAGCTCTTGCCACATCAAAGGCTCTCGACAGGTTGTCGAACAGCTCCAGAACCTTATTGCCGAACACAATCTCAAAGAAAAAGTTGAACTCGCCGGAACATTTTGCATGGGTAAATGCCAGGACGGAGTTTGCGTAACGCTCGACGAACGTTTCTATTCCCTGTCTCCCGAAACTACAAATGAGTTTTTTGAAAAAGAAGTACTTGCAAAATTTTAACTCAATTCTCATCTTGCCGGAATAACAAGCTGCGGTATTAACTTAATCAGATACATAATAAGCAAACGGCAGCAGCTTTAACGGGCAACTTTTTTCAAAATCTGATAATACGGAGGGAGTCTTCTTTTATGCCTGAAGTGCTCAAGCTGAAGAAATCAAATTGCAAGAACTGTTATAAATGTATTCGCCATTGTCCCGTAAAATCAATTCGCTTTTCCGGGAATCAGGCACATATTGTAGAAAACGAATGTATCTTGTGCGGCCAGTGTTTTGTTGTCTGTCCGCAGAACGCAAAGGAAATAGCCGACAGCACTGAAAGAGTAAAGGTCATGCTGCAGGACGCATCTCCGGTAATTGCTTCTATCGCTCCGAGTTTTGCGGCTAATTATGGCGGTGTCGGAATTGCCGGAATGAGAGATGCGCTTAAAGCACTCGGTTTTTATGACGCCGAAGAAACTGCCATAGGCGCTGCAATAGTTAAGACAGAATATGAAAGAATTCTCGACGAGGGTTCAAACGATATTCTTATATCTTCCTGCTGTCATTCGGTAAATCTTTTGATACAAAAACATTTTCCGTCTGTCCTGCCGTTTCTTGCAGATATTATGTCTCCGATGCAGGCACACAGTCTTGATATTAAAAGACGTATTCCGGACGCAAAGGTTGTATTCATCGGACCGTGCGTAGCAAAAAAGGATGAGGCTGACAAGTATTCCGACATTGTTGACGCTGTGCTGACTTTTGAAGAGCTGTCAAGAATGTTTAAGGAAAACGGAATAGTGCTCGAAAAAAAGCCGGATGTAACCGAGAAATCCAAAACACGCCTCTTCCCTACTGCCGGCGGAATACTCAAAAGCATGTCGCTTGACAATTCAAACTACACATACATAGCTATAGACGGAACCGAGAACTGTATTGCCGCTCTGAAAGACATTGAGGAAGGAAAGCTTCACAAGTGCTTTATTGAGATGTCTGCATGCTCAGGAAGCTGCATAGGCGGTCCGGTTATGGAAAAACAGCACAAATCTCCCGTTAAAGGATACATTGACATAAATGCATACGCCGGAAAAGAAGATTTTGAATTTACAATGCCGTCACCGGAAAAGCTTGTGAAACCGATGCCTGCGATAAAACAGGAGGCCGCAATGCCGTCGGAACAGGAAATTTTCGCTGTTCTGCGCCAGATGGGAAAGACAAAACCGGAGCTTGAGCTTAACTGCGGCTCGTGCGGATATAATACATGCCGTGAAAAGGCAATTGCCGTATGTCAGGGAAAAGCCGAAATATCAATGTGTTTGCCGTTCCTCATGGAAAGAGCTGAGAATTTCTCTGATTACATAATAAATAATACGCCAAACGGCATTCTTGTCGTAAACGAAAACTTTGAGGTACAGCAGATAAACAAGTCGGCTATGAAGATAATGAACATTTCCAAGGAATCTGATGTTCTCGGTGAACCGGTTATACGCATACTTGATCCGAAGGTATTTGTTGATGTCAGCAGCAGCGGAAAGAATGTATACGACCAAAGAGTATATCTTGCCGAATACAAGCGATACGTAGACCAGACTATACTGTACGACAAGGATTTCCACATAACCATCTGCATGATGAAAGATGTGACCGATGAAGAAGAGCTCAGGGCAAAAAAAGAGTCTATGAGAACTCAGACAGTTGAGATAGCTGACAAAGTCGTTGACAAGCAGATGCGCATTGTTCAGGAAATTGCGTCACTGCTCGGAGAAACGGCTGCGGAAACAAAAATCGCCCTAACTAAGCTGAAGGAGTCGATAAAAGATGAATGATCTTTGCGTTGACATAGGCTACAAAAGCATAAATCATGACGGAGAACAGCTTTGCGGAGATCATGTCGACATAGTCGAGCAGGACGAAAACTCAACGGTAATAGTGCTTGCCGACGGGCTCGGAAGCGGAGTAAAAGCGAGTATACTTTCAACTCTTACTTCTAAAATTATTTCAACCATGATGGCGCAAGGACTTTCTCTCGAGGACTGCGTTGAAACTATTGCGGCGACACTTCCGATTTGTTCCGAAAGAGGAGTTGCGTACTCCACCTTTACAATAATACATGTTGTAAACAATGAAGAAGCCGAGATAATGCAGTATGACAATCCGCATGTAATACTTCTGCGTGACGGAGAGAATGTGGAATATCCTGAAATAGAGATGAATATCGGCGGCAAAAAGATTTACCGTTCAAGAATAAGACTGAAAGAAGACGATATTTTTATTGCAATGAGCGACGGGTGTCCTCATGCCGGCATTGGCATGTCTTTAAACTTCGGCTGGAAGAGAGAAGACATTATTGATTTCATGAAAACGTTCTATTACGTAGGATACACTGCCAAAACCCTGACGACGGTGCTTCTTGACGAGGTTAACAAGCTTTACGGCGGCAAGCCCGGAGATGACGCAACGGTATGTACGGTACGAATAAGAAGGCGTGAACCGATGAATCTGCTGTTCGGACCGCCGTCAAACCGTGACGACTGCAACAAGATGATGTCGCTGTTCTTCTCCAAGGAAGGAAAGCACATTATATGCGGCGGAACCACCTCTTCAATAGCGGCGAAGTATCTCGGAAAACCGTTGAGAGTAAATTTGGATTTTGTAGATAAAGAAATACCGCCGACAGCGACGCTTGAGGGTGCGGATCTTGTAACTGAAGGCGTAATTACCATGAGCAAGGTGCTCGAGTACGCAAAAAACTATATCAAGGACAACAATTCTTATTCTGAGTGGAGCTGCAAAAGAGACGGTGCGTCACTTATCTGCCGCATGCTCTTTGAGGAAGCAACAGACATTAACTTTTACGTGGGCAGAGCAATAAATCCGGCTCACCAGAATCCGAATCTTCCCATAAATTTCAGCATAAAAATGCAGCTTGTAACAGAGCTTACCGAGTGTCTTGAAAAGATGGGAAAACGAGTTAAAGTAAGCTATTTTTAATTAAAAATCATAAAAAAATAATACCATAATATTAGCGTTTGAACCGCGAAAGGAAAAAGTACATGAGAAAGTTTGATACGAAAATTCAATATCTTAAGTACAAAGTGTTAAGGGAAGTGGCTCGCCTTGCATGGAACGATCAACTCCTTGAAGGCGCTCTTGATATCCCCAAGGTGATAGTTCCGGGAAAAGTTCCGACAATGCGCTGCTGCGTATACAAGGAACGTGCAATCCTTGCCGAACGAGTTAAGATTGCTATGGGCGGAGACCACAACAATCCCAATGTAATCGAAGTTATTGATATAGCGTGCGATGAGTGTCCCATGGGCGGATATGAAGTCACCGACGCATGCAGAGGCTGTCTTGCTCATCGCTGCGAGGACGTCTGCAAGCGCGGCGCTATCACATTTGACCACCAGCAAAAGGCACACATTGATAAATCAAAATGTGTGGAATGCGGCGCATGCGCCAAGGTCTGCCCTTACAGCGCTATCATGGACTACAAGCGTCCGTGCGAGCGTTCCTGCAAGGTAAAGGCTATCAGCATGAGCGAAACCAAGGCGGCGTCCATTGATAATTCAAAATGTATTTCTTGCGGTGCCTGCGTATATCAGTGTCCGTTCGGTGCGATTACAGACAAGTCCTTTATACTCAACGCTATCGACATGATTAAAAAGAGCGACGGAAATAAAAAATA
The DNA here is from genome assembly GCA_003343885.1 of Clostridiales bacterium. Lineage (GTDB taxonomy): Bacteria > Bacillota > Clostridia > Oscillospirales > CAG-382 > UMGS882. The sequence continues at coordinate 34,465 of QAKH01000063.1, forward strand.
TAAAGTATATTCCCTTGTCGCACCGAGTATTTCCAGCCAGTTTACATACGCAAAGCTCGGTCAGGTACTCAGCGGAATAAAAGAGCTCGGATTCTATACAAGCGTTGAAGCGGCGCTCGGAGCAGACATGGTTGCGTACGGAGAAGCTGCGGAGCTTGCTGAAAAGGGATTCCTTACAAGCTCATGCTGTCCGGCATTTGTGGATTACATTAAGAAACAGTTCCCGGATCTTGCTCCGTATATTTCACATAATCTGTCGCCCATGGCGTCAATTGCAAAATACATGAAGGAAAAGGATCCCGAGTGCAAAATAGTATTTATCGGTCCGTGCACTGCTAAAAAGATGGAATTCCAGAAGGATACGGTACATCCTTATATTGACTGTGTAATTACATTTGAAGAGCTTCAGGCGCTGTTTGACAGCAAGAATATTGATATTACAACTCTCGGTGAGGACGTACTCGACAATGCTTCGTATTACGGCAGAATTTTCGCAAGATGCGGCGGTCTTTCAGACGCTGTTGCAGAAGCGCTCAAAGAGCAAGGTATTGACAATTTTGACCTCAAGGCTGTTTCCTGCGACGGTATAGAAGCATGCAGAATAGCGCTGTTAAAGGCGTCAAAAAGAGTGCTTGACGGAAACTTTATTGAGGGAATGGCATGTCAGGGCGGCTGTATAGGCGGAGCCGGATGCCTCACGCACGGTGAGAAAAATAAGGCTGAAGTTGATAAATACGGCAGAGAGGCACTTGAAAAAACGATATCTGACGCTATCAGCGTATTGAAATAATCAGATTATTTTCCTCGATTTTTACTCAGTTTTTCATATAACAGTCAAATTAAAAGGCTACAATTAAAACATAAGGTTTTGTAAAGTTAAAATGAAAAAATAGCATAATGATTTCACAAAATT